>JALSHQ010000361.1 GCA_026982145.1 Gammaproteobacteria bacterium
AAACCAAATACCCAAACTTTCGCCGTGGTCTCATTGGGGTGGCGACCGCGCAATATCATTGGCGCACAGGATTGGATAATGCCGTAGCCGATCACCCACATGGCGAGAAACGCCCCCACCTCGCTCAATCGCCAGCCCAGTACCGAAAAGAGAAACACTGGCAGCCCCACCACAAACCAGATGTCCCGCGCACCGAAGAGGAAAAAGCGCGCCGCTGAGAGCCAGTTAATGGCAGAGGTATTGGAGAAAAGTTGGGCAAACTTTGCTTTGGCTTTTGTTTTACCCAGGCCATGAGGCAACAGTATGGCGGTAACCACTAACACCAGCAGCAAACCTCCCGCCAGGATCAACAACGCATCGCGGAATCCGACAAATTCAAGCAAGGCAGCACCGAGAAAAAACCCCACACCTTTCAGCGTGTTTTTAGAGCCGGTCAGTAATGCCACCCACTTAAACAGACGAGAAGCACTTTCCTGTGGTACTAAGGTTTTCACTCCGGCCTTGGCAGACATTTTATTCAAGTCTTTGGCAATACCCGAGAGCGCTTGAGCTAACATCACATAAACCACACTGAGCCACGCCTCTGGTACGGCGAGCATTGCCAGTGCTAGGACTTGTAATCCCATGCCGATGTGCATGGTGAGATTGAGACCGATACGCGCCCCAAGCCAACCACCCACCAGGTTGGTTATGATGCCGAATAACTCATAGAAGAGGAACAGCATCGCCACCTCGAAGGGAGAGTATCCCAACTGATGAAAATAGAGCACCACTAACATGCGGATCGCGCCGTCAGTGAGGGTAAAGGCCCAGTAACCGCCGGTAATTATCAGGTAGTTTCGAAGACTCCGTTCCATTTACAGGCTCCGGGCAATCTTGGCTGTTAGCTCCATTAAGCGATTGACATAGCCCCATTCGTTGTCATACCACGCGTAGATCTTCACTTGGGTTTTATTGATGACCAAGGTAGAGAGTGCATCAATGATGGAGGAGCGGGGGTCGTTAAGATAATCGACAGAAACCAGCGGCCGCTCCTCGTAGCCGAGAATGCCGTTGAGTTCACCTTCCGCCGCCGCTTTGAAATAAGCGTTGATTTCTTCAATGGTCACCGGACGTACCGCCTCAAAGACAAAATCGGTAAGCGATGCATTGAGCAGTGGCACACGCACGGCATGCCCGTTAAGCTTGCCGTTCAACTCAGGGAAAATATTGGTAATTGCCTTAGCCGACCCGGTAGAGGTGGGGATCAGTGAGTTGCCACAAGCACGGGCGCGGCGCAGATCCTTGTGTCCCTTATCAACGATAGTTTGGGTGTTGGTGATGTCGTGGATGGTGGTCATGCAGCCGTGTTTGATGCCGACCTGTTCGTGCATCACTTTCACTACCGGGGCCAGGCAGTTGGTGGTGCAGGAAGCTGCGGTTAGCAGGTGGTGACGGCTGGGATCGTACTGATTGTCGTTGATGCCGTAGACAATATTGAGTGCCCCTTCGGTCGGCGCGGC
>JALSHQ010000362.1 GCA_026982145.1 Gammaproteobacteria bacterium
TCAAGGTGAAACCGCGATAATTTAGGCGCACTAACATCATGAGGGCTGACCAATATAGGCAATCACTTTTGAGGTCGGCTTTTCGCTATCTAACTCTCTGCGCACTTCCACATCGACACGGCGCACACGCTCGTCCATGGTATCGATAACATTAACTACCCAGTGCCATTCACGCCCCGCCATCTCAACATTCCCCTTGCGCGAGCCGGCCCGCGGCCACTCATTGGCTACCTGCATCTCAACCACTTTATTGGTGGCAACCCAGTGTGCCAGCGTCATGTCGCGCAGCAGTGCTGCGTTATTAATGTTGCGGCTCGCTTCGGTGGTGATGGCACCCAGACCAATAGCAACCACTGCTAACGCGACCATCACTTCCAGCAAGGTAAAGCCCCGCGCCTTTTTTAAGCGATCTCTTTGGCGCCTGCTCATTCTCGCTCAATCTCGACCTTGCCAGTAATGCCCACCTTCACCATAAAACGCGCCTCACCATCGTGGTGCCGCAGCTCCACTTCAAATGGCGTCACTTCGCCGCTGGATAACAGATAGACACGCGGCCCCGTCGCTTGTGCCGCAGGCTCATCCTCAGATTCAACCGCTGTCGACATCTCTTCAAAGCTAAATTCATGGCCTTCAAGGTAGAGCTCCATCGAGATACCCTTTGGTAACTCCCGCTCTCGTAACATGCCGTCCTCTTCTGGCGCTTGCCACTGCCCTTCATTCAACACAAGGAATTTGTAACGATCAAAGCCAAACTCCAAGGCATGTTCATTGGAGTGCAATACTGACTCCTGCGCAGCTAGGGTAATGAGTGCGCCGAGGCGCTGCGCTTCAACCTGAACTTCATCATCCACATCACGATCAAAAGAGACCACGACAAAGGTCAATGTAATGCCGATGATCAACGCCACCACCATCAGCTCGATCAAAGTAAAACCCGCTGAGCGTCGGCGGCTACACCGGGATGCGGATAACATCATCACGACTTAGCGCTGAGCCTCACTCGCCGTCAAGATCCCAATTACCGATATCAGCATCTTCACCTTCACCACCCTCCGCGCCATCACGCCCTAGCGAATAGATGTCAATCACACCATTTTGCCCTGGATATAAATAAAGGTAGGCGTTGTCCCACGGATCTTTCGGCAGGCGGGGTAACTCTTTGCCGACCAATGCTTCCAGCCCCTCGTCAGTGCCGGGATAATCATGATTCTCAAGCTTGTACATGTTCAGCGCGCTTTCAATGGCGCGCACATCAGACTTCGCCTTGGTGATTTTTGCCTGCCCCGGTTTATCCATAATGTTAGGCACTACAATCGACGCGAGAATGCCGAGGATAATCACCACCACCAGCACTTCGATCAAAGTAAAGCCACGAGACATTTTGCGTCTATTGTATGTCGATCTTTTCATCTCAATCTTCCTGTCTCTTCTGCTAAATTAAATTCAATGTTGTTACATGACTAACTGGTTCATATTAAATATTGGTAACAGGATCGCAAGGATGATCATCAACACAATACCGCCCATCACCAGAATCATAAAAGGCCCGAACAGCCCCAATACGGTCTGCATTACAGTATCAAGCTCCTGCTCTTGGCTATCGGCAGCACGCTCCAACATCTCATCAAGCCGCCCGCTGCTTTCACCACTCGCAATCAGATGTATGGTCATCGGCGGGAAATAGCCGCTCTGCTCCAACGCCTTGTGCATACTAGCACCTTCACTTACATGTTTCGCCGCAGCCTCCACCGCGCTCCGCATCGGAATATTGGAGACCACTTGCCCGGCAATGCGCAACGCCTCCAACACCGGCACACCACTCTGACTCAAGATGCTCAGCGTTCGCGCAAAGCGCGCGGCATTCAAACCGCGCACCAATTTTGAGATCAGCGGTATTTTCAGTTGCACATGATGAAACCAACGTTTCGGCACCGGCTTGCGCAGTAGCGCTTTGATACTGACAAACAGCACGGCAATTGCGCCAAAGAGGGTTAACCCGGATTCACGAATAAAGTCACTTGCGGCGATCATGATCACAGTCAACAGCGGTAGCTCTTGCCCCATATCATCAAACACCTTCACCACTTCCGGCACCACATAGGCCAGTAGCAATGTGACCACTGCAATCGAAACCAGCACCACTAATACAGGGTAGATCAGCGCCAGCATCATCTTCTGGCGCATCGCTTGTCGCCCTTCGGTATAGTCAGCTAAGCGGTCCAGCACCACATCGAGGTGCCCCGACTGCTCACCGGCGGCAACCGTGGCGCGGTAGAGATCCGTAAAAATATGCGGAAAATCACCCAGTGCCGTCGCCAATGTATGCCCTTCCATCACTTTGGAGCGCACCCCCACTAGCATACTTTTCAGGCGCGGCTTTTCGCACTGCTGCGACACCGCCCGCAGTGCCTCTTCTATCGGCAGACCCGACTTCACCAACGTCGAAAGCTGGCGTGTGATCAACGCTAGGTCAGTGGCATTAATACCGCGCTGAAATGAGAATGAGCCGCCCGCAGAGCGTTTTTCCCGATGCGCCACTTCGACCACTTCGAGCGGTGCCATCCCTTGGTCACGCAGTTGTTGACGCACTTGGCGGGCGGTGTCGCCTTCAAGCACCCCTTTACGCTGACGTCCGCCAATATCGAGGGCGGTATATTCGAAAGCACCCATCGATTACCCCCCCCATCCGCTACTCTTCATAGGTCACACGCAACACCTCTTCAAGCGAGGTTTCGCCAGTAAGCACACGGCGAATCCCATCTTGAAAAATGCTGTGCGTTCTGGTGCGCGCCTGTTGTTCGAGCTGCTGTTCAGCAGAACCGTCATGAATCATGGTGCGAAGCGTTTCATCGACATCGATCAATTCAAAGATTCCCATGCGCCCTTTATAGCCATTAAAATTACATTTTTTACAGCCATCCGGGGTGTAGATCGTCGGCGGCGATTTGTGGGAAACGCCGAGCCGTTCGCAATCTGTTTTCCCCGCTAGATGCGGGTGTTTGCAGTCGGGGCAGAGTTTGCGTACCAACCGTTGCGCCAGCACCCCAATCAGGCTTGAGGCAAGCAAGAAAGGTTCAATCCCCATGTCTCGCAGGCGCGTTACCGAGCCGATCGCGGTGTTGGTATGGAGCGTTGAGAGCACTAGATGGCCGGTTAAACTCGCCTGCACCGCGATTTCAGCCGTCTCCAGATCTCGAATTTCACCCACCATCACGACATCGGGATCCTGCCGTAGAATCGCCCGCAAGCCACGCGAAAATGACATATCGACCTTCGCCTGTACTTGCGTTTGGCTCACACCGTCGAGGTAATATTCGACCGGGTCTTCAACCGTCATGATGTTGCGGTCTTTGTTATTAAGCCGCGAGAGCACGGCGTAGAGTGTCGTTGTCTTACCGGAGCCGGTAGGGCCGGTTACCAAGATAATGCCGTGCGGCTTGTGGATAATGCCATCCATGATCTTCCGCTCGCCGGGTTCCATGCCGATGTGATCAAGATCAAGTCGCCCCGCCTGTTTGTCGAGTAGGCGCAGTACCACCCGCTCACCGTGGCCTGAGGAAAGTGTTGAGACGCGCACATCCACCGCGCGCCCCGCGACCTTGAGTGAGATGCGACCATCTTGTGGCAGCCGTTTTTCAGCGATATCGAGCTTGGCCATCACCTTGACGCGCGACACCAGCAGCGGTGCGATAACACGTGCAGGCTCCAGCACTTCTCGCAACACGCCGTCCACACGAAAGCGCACCACCATGCGGTTTTCATAGGGTTCGATGTGGATATCGGAGGCGTTCTCTTTAATCGCCTCGGTCAGCAACGCATTGATCAAGCGGATGATCGGTGCATCGTCTTGCGTCTCCAGTAGATCTTCGGGCTCCGGCAGCGCCTGTGCGATGCTGGAAAGATCCAGCTCATCGCCGAGATCCCCCATCGACTGCATCGTGTTGGAGCCATCGCTGGCATAGGATTTCTGAATTAAGGTGTCGAAATCTTCGGCGTCGATCAGCGCTTCAACTTTCAGCGGCAACCCAAGAAAGCGACGCGTTTCCGCCAGCGCCTGAGCCGTCACATTTTCGCGGCAACGCAGCAGCGCGCGGTCATGGCCGATGTCGTCTACTAAAATGCCGTGACGCTTGGCAAAGGCGAAGGGTGGGCGCTGCACTGCGGCCATTTCGAGATCGCTATCAACAGCCGTTTCCAACTCCGCAGCCCGTGGTGTTACCTCAGCCACGGGCTCATTTGGCTCATTCAACGGCAGCACTTTCACTGTCCGGCGGTGCTGGGCTCACCTTCTGATCACTCGGCAGTGCTGTTTCTGAGAGTTCCTCTGGCATCTCAAAGACAGGAGGCAGCGCGAGTGCCTCGCGCATCGTTGGCATCACGGGCGATGCATCCTTGGATTGCATCAACAACCCCTTGCCTTGCACTTCCAGCTGCCTTGCACGCTGATAGCTGTACTTGCTGTTGGTCAGGCGCGATGTAAGTGCGGCATCACGAATGATGGTCGGGTGCAAAAAGACCATTAGGTTTTGCTTCACCTTGCTGGAGGTTTTATGGCTGAACAACCAGCCGAGCAGCGGGATATCCCCCAGCAGCGGCACTTTTTGCACCGATTCGCGCACTTCGTCACTGATCAACCCCCCCAGCACAATCATCTGCCCATCATCGACAATCACGTTGGTTTTTATCGAACGGGTATTGGTAATCAGATCCACAGCACCGACCGCACTGGAGCTGATGCTATCCACCGTCTGTTCGATCTCCAATTTCACCGCATTGCCTTCGTTTATTTGTGGTTTCACTTTGAGGGTAATACCGACGTTCTCACGATTAATCGTCTGAAATGGGTTGGTCGGTGTTGCGCCACCACCACCAGGCGATGTAAATGCCCCGGTCACAAAGGGCACCGTCTGCCCGACAACGATTTCGGCCTCTTCGTTATCCAGCGTTACCAGCGTGGGCGTTGATAAAATATTGGTGGTGCCATCCCCTTTTAACACCCTCAAGACCGCTGCAAAATTAAGGCTGCCCGAATTAAATCGGCCAATGCCCAGTGTCACCCCGTTGCCAATGGTGGGGGGCAATCCGGCACTGACTGCCGCGCCAATCTCGGCAATGCTACCACCCGAGCCGGCACCAAAATTGACCACGCCAACCGGCCGGTCACCCGCGGGGGTGCCGTCAAAGATCCACTGCACACCAAGCTCCGCGCTCAGGTTCTCTGAGACATCGGCAATCACTGTCTCAATCAACACCTGCGCACGACGCACATCAAGCTGTTTGATCACTGATGAGAGCGAGCGAAAATGGTCTGGCGGCGCTGTGATAACCAGCGCGTTGCTAGTCTTGTCCGCCTGAATATCAATAGCCGTTTTGCTGGCTCCCCCTCCTTTTTTTCCTTTATTCTGTTTTTCTACGCTTTTGCTGACGCCGGTCAGCACCTTCACCATATCTTCAGCCTTCGCATACTTGAGGTAGACCACGCGTGTATTACCGCCGCTCTCCAGTGGCGTATCGAGATGAGAGATAATCGCTTTAATCCGCAGTCGCCCAGACTTGCCACCACCGACTAAAATGCTATTGGTGCGCTCATCCGCCAGCAAAATGGGCGCGCCACCCGCCAGTGCTGCGCTACTTTTACCTTTCCCTTTCTGCTCCAACGAGGTCATGATGCGCACCACCTCCGCCGCTGAGGCGTGCTCAAGGCGGATGATTTCAATCTCATCATTACTTGGGGTGTCGATACGGCTAATGATATTCATCAAACGTGCAATGTTGGCAGCACGATCAGAGATAATTAAAATATTTGCGGGCACATACGCCGCAAGATGCCCCTGCTGTGGCACCAAGGGACGCAGGATAGGCACAAGCTGTGAGGATGATACGTTTCTCAATGCAATCACCCGCGTTACGATCTGGTCACCCGCCCCCGGAAACCGATCATCCGCCAACGGCATCGCCTTCTGTTTAGCGCTGGCATCAGGAAGAATTTTAATCACACTGCCGCTCGGCACCGCTGAAAAGCCGTGGACTGCTAAAATCGACAAAAAGACGCTGTAGAGCTCATCGCTCTCCATCGGATGTGAGGAGACAATCGTCACCTTGCCTTTCACACGCGGGTCGACGATGAAATTTTTGCCGGTCGCCTCAGAGACCGTGCTGATCACTGCGCCGATGTCAGCATCTTTCAAGTTAAGTGTGATGCTTTTGGCAATAGCAAACGTCGAAAAGCAGCTGGATATCAGCAGCAGCACGGCACACAACGCCCCGCGTCGAGTCGCTCGGCACTCTTTATAACAATACTTCGTAAACTGCAAACTTCTTCTCTCTATCCCTAAAGCCCAGCGCAGTATTGCGCTTTACCATTACGATTCAACGTAATATATAAACTAACGGCATCTGTTGTTAAAAATGAACGCCTATCCATTTGAAGCAGTAGCACTTATTCAGAGTTTCCTTAGTCAATATTAACGTCAAATGACTGTGAGCGGCCATTTCTTTTTATATCTAAGCGCACGCTGCTGGCGGTTTGCAAAGTGCGCAACACATTGAGCCCCTTCGCTGGGGTGTCGAGCTGAATCCCATTCACTGCCGTCACGATATCTCCCGACATCAACCCGACCCGATCAAACAGCGCGCGATCACGCCCCGGCTTCACCTCGTAGCCAATAAAGCGGCCGCGCTCACTTTTTGGGTTCATTTTGATCGCGTCGGTAAGCCGTTGCGGCTCCCGCAGTAGGTCTCTGCGGTACTGCTTGAGATTAAGTGGCCTGCTTGTGCTGCGGCGTGAAGCGTTCGTTTGCGCCGCTGACGATTGACCCTTACCAAGAGAGGCTTTCGGCAACTCAAGCGTCTCAAGTGCGCCGTTACGCATCAACACCACATGAGCCGTATGCACCTCCTTGAGCACGACCCCACCTGACAAGCGAGCGTTGACGGCATAGAAACGCTCTTTGCCGTTAGCTTCCGCAATGATTGCGCCACCGCCCGTCTCCGCCACATAGACGCCGCGAAGCGTTAAATTCAATTTCGTTTTGGGGATGTTTTGTTGCGCAACCGCCGCCGGAGCAGCATTCTGGCTCTCTTTACCAAACAAGCTCCAGCGCGCAATGTTCCAGTTGCCACTTGCGGCCACTTCCCGCTGCTGTGGGCTCACTGATTGAGCCGCAGGAGGTGACTCACTCCCAGCAGCAGGCACTAGGCGCCAGCTCAACACGGCAACGTTATAGGCCAACAACAGCACCAACGTAACATTCACAGCTGTCACCAGCTGAGCAGTACCGGCACCCTGAGTAACTGCGCCCGATAAACGCTTCCAGTCAAAAGACAATTTCATCGCCATCTCTTAATGAATGACCCCATTCCCCACATTTGTCGAAACTACATTAATCATCACTAAACGACCCATATGCTTTAACGGCCAAATGACACCATTCATCATTTTGTGGAAAAACCTGAATACGCGCCTATTCAAATCAAAATAAACGGGTTATCGCTTGCTTTTTTCTTAAAAGCCAAATTCTTATGCACAACCTCAATCAAGCCCACCACAAAAATACCGTCGATATTATAGGGGAACATTCCTAAATAGCTAAGTCATTGTTTTATTAGGATTATAGTTATCGGCTAAAAACTCCACAATTTAACGCGAAGCCTTGAGCTATAACGATTTCAGCCCTTTTGCCCCATACTCTCCACAGACTTATCCACAGATTCTGTGGAAAACTCTCAATTATCAATCACGACAAGTAGTTAGATGAATTTTTTATGACAATCCATTATTCATGGAACATTAGCAGTGAAACATTGCTGATTTTATCACCACTTAAACAGCGTCCATTTCGGGATTAACAACCCTTCATCCAGCTCATTGTGGCGGCTATCGAGCGTGCCATCGCCATCGGTATCGACCAAAAAATATGCGAGCCCCTTGCGCGGCGTGATCTTGATCATGTAGAGCTGGCCATTGATGCGGTACTCCTCAATGATTTCAGTCTGACCACGCTTAATGGTGATTTCCGGCTCATCCGTTGGCACGTCCGCTTTCGACAGCGGTATCGCGCCGATCGAGAAAAAAAGCGGTAACAATAGTGGTAACAATCTCTTCATAACGCCAGCAATCTCTCTCGCTCTTCAGCGGACGGTTCAAATCCGCGCTCTTCATAGTGGCGAAATATCGCATCCACCACCTCCTGCGGGCTATCCTGCACTTCGAATAACTCAAAATCCTCAGCACTGATAGTGCCTTCCGCCACCAGCGTCTGCTCAAACCAGCTCAACAGCCCAGACCAAAATTTTCGGTTAACCAGAATAATGGGGATCTTCCGCGTCCGCCCGGTCTGTACCAGCGTCAGGATCTCCGCCAGCTCATCGAGTGTGCCAAAACCCCCCGGCAGCACCACATAGGCCGAGGCGTATTTAACAAACATCACCTTGCGCGAAAAGAAATGGCGAAAATGAAGCGATATATCTTGGTATTTATTTTCGACCTGCTCATGCGGCAGCATGATATTCAACCCAATGCTGGGTGACTTGCCTTGATACGCCCCTTTATTGGCCGCCTCCATGATGCCGGGGCCACCGCCACTCACCACACTAAAGCCGGATTCCGAGAGCGCCAGTGCTATCTCTTCGGCCAGTTGATAATAGGGGTGGTCTACGGGTGTACGTGCCGAACCGAAGATGCTGACCGAGGGTTTAATTTTTTCCAGCCGCTCATAGCCTTCCACAAACTCGGCCATAATCTGGAACACCTTCCACGACTCACGGTTCAAACTGGCCTCATCGACCAAACCAAAGGGGGGGAGCTCAGCTCTTGTTCGTTCATCCATAACGCTTTTTGACTCGACATCATTATAATGGTGGCCACGCAACCCATATTAGCAGATCATCTCTGCGCATAAACCAACTATTATTCACTTCAAACAATTTTATAACGGTATCGATGACTAAAAAAAGCGCTGACACACCCCCTAAAATTGAGCAGGGCATCGCGCCCTCTGGGCAGCACCCGCTGCTGGTGCTGATCGACGGCTCCTCTTACCTCTACCGCGCCTTTCATGCGATGCCACCGCTGACCAACTCGCGGGGGGAAGCTACCGGTGCCATTTACGGCGTAGTCAACATGCTGCGCACGCTGTTGGATGAATACCACCCCGATTATGTCGCTGTCGTCTTCGATGCCAAAGGGAAGACCTTTCGTGATGAAATGTTCGACCAGTACAAGGCCAACCGCCCACCGATGCCGGATGAGCTGCGTTCACAGATCGAGCCACTGCACGCCGTAGTGCGGGCAATGGGGCTGCCCTGCCTGGTCGAGAATGGCGTTGAGGCGGATGACGTGATCGGCACCCTCGCACTTCAAGCGGCTGAAAGCGGCATCCGCACTGTGATATCGACGGGCGATAAAGATATGGCACAACTGGTCAGGGAGCCCTCTTCTGGGTGCAATGACGACATCACACTGATCAACACCATGAATAACAAAAAGCTGGATCGTGCTGGGGTGATCGAAAAGTTCGGCCTGCCGCCGGAGCAGATCATCGACTACCTCGCGCTCATCGGCGACAGCTCCGACAACATCCCCGGCATCCCCGGTGTCGGCCCCAAAACTGCTGTAAAATGGTTTACCCAATACGGCTCGCTCGACGAGATCATCCGCCAGGCCGAGAGCATCAAGGGGAAGATCGGTGAAAAATTCCGCGCCAATATGGCGCAGCTGCCGCTCTCACGCCAGCTCACCACGATTAAGCTCGATGTCCCTCTCACCGTCACGCCCAAGACACTGCAACCGCAACCGGCCGACACCGAGGCGTTGCGCACGCTGTTTGAGCGGCTGGAGTTCAAACGCTGGCTCGACGAGCTACAGCAGCCGTCAAACAAGCCCGCTGAAAACGGTGAGCCAATAGCAACGGTCGAACGCAACTATGAGACCATCCTCGACCAGTCGGCACTCGACCGCTGGGTTGAGCGGCTAAATAGTGCCGCGCTCTTTTCATTCGATACCGAGACTACCAGCCTCGATTATATTGACGCGGAGATTGTCGGCCTTTCGTTTGCCATTGAACCCGGCGAAGCGGCCTACCTGCCGCTCGCGCACGATTATGAAGGTGCCCCAACGCAGCTCAACCGCACCACTGCGCTCGAACAGCTGCGACCGCTGCTTGAAGATGAGCAGAGAAAGAAAGTGGGACAGAATCTCAAATATGACACCAACGTGCTGCGCAACCACGGTGTTCAACTGCGCGGCATTGCGTTTGATACGATGCTCGAATCGTATGTGCTCAACAGCACCGCCACGCGCCACGACATGGATTCGCTGGCGCAGAAATACCTTGGCCTAAGCACCATCCATTATGAAG
>JALSHQ010000363.1 GCA_026982145.1 Gammaproteobacteria bacterium
CTATGGTGTTGCAGTGACCGAAATACACACCATTCTCGCCAACAGTCGTGACGTACCTTTGAGCCTGGATACAGCGGAAGAGGTCGCCAAGAACCTAGACAGGGAAGCCGCTTAAACGATAACAGGCCATTGCACTTTTGGTGGTGTAATGCCTGCTACCGTATTTGACGGCTGGTGCTTATAGTGAGCTCCAGTCTGATTTTTTACGCCAGCGAATCTTGGGGATGATCAATCCGATAATCATGCCGAGCAGCACGACACCTGCGCCGACAATAAACCAGTCGCGGTCGCTACGATCTTTGAGGGAGTCATTTTCCAGTTGCAGTGCTTGATGGGCGCGTTCCAATCGGCGTGACTGTTCTCTGAGCATCGTGTTTTCACTGTCTAACGCGAGCGCGTTGGATGAGATGTTTTTCACTCGGTCAAACTCTTTCGACTGTTTCTCATTTGCGGCGCTGAGTTGGTTGGTTTTGGTTGTGAGTTCGCTGCTCAGTTGGGTCAGCTGCGCCAGCTTATTGTTCAATACTTTGTTTTCGGCTTTGATGCGCGCAAGTTGTTTTTCAGTCGAGGCAAGGCGATCTCGTGCACTGCGCTGGCGTTCCAAATAGCGGGTAATCACCCACCCCTCTAAACCATTAGCGGTGCGCACCTGCGAGTAGCCGGACTCCTTATTGGTCTGGATCAATTCCAACGCTGTGCCACTGCTGAGCATGCGTAAAATTTTGTGCTGATTGCTTTCTCCGCTGCGCATGGTGACTTCAAGGCGGTCGGTAATATAACGGGTACTTTCAGCATATACAGCAGAGCTAGTGGCACTTATCAGCAAAAAAATGACGATTTTTTTCACAGTCGATCCTTAATAATTGACAGACAATATGTTCATGCGATTTGCCGTGATAAACACGCCAATCACCCGTTTGCGGTTGTCCGCAGTTGTCCGCGGTAGAAGTAGACCGCGATGTAGGCACCTAGCATATCAAGCATGATGTCCATAAAGGAAGCGTCTCGCCCCGGCGTGAAGCTTTGGTGCCATTCGTCGCTGACAGCATAAACTGCCGTTAAACAGAAGGCGAGTATTAGCCGCTTGTTAAGTGAAATATTCCACCCTGCCAGTGACCAGCACCAGAGCCAAGCCAGTAGCGCGAACAATGGAATATGCGCGCCATTGTAGATGACCGCTTTGATCGCTTGTGTGAACGGGTCGACAGTTTTGGCGGCACCGTCCCCGGCAATCGATGAGAGCAGAAAGATCACCCCCATATAAAGGAGTGGCAGGATCAAGCCAAACCGTGGCACCGCCATTGAGTGAATCTGCTGCGAAAGCAGGCGTGCGCGACTTAGCATTTCGCGGCCGTTGCCCCCTGTTTTATGGGCCGAGTGAGGGGGTGCTGATCAAATAACACGTCACCGCCAGTTGTCGTGAGTCGTCCCTCTGCAAACCAGCGAAGGGCGAGTGGGTAGATTTTATGTTCTAGCATATGTACACGCTGAGCGAGTGTTTCAGCGCTATCATCTGAGCGTAGCGCGAGTGCTGCCTGAAGAATCACTGGCCCGCCATCGAGCTCATTAGTGACTAAGTGGATGCTGGCACCGTGCTCGATAACGGCAGCATCCAGCGCGCGTTGGTGGGTATTGAGGCCAGGAAAGGCGGGCAGCAGAGAGGGGTGAACGTTCAGCATCCGCCCTTCGAAGTGGTCGACAAAGGCATCGCCGAGAATGCGCATGTAGCCCGCCAGCACCACCAATGCGGGCGCATAGCCATCGATCTGCTGCTGCAGCACCTGCTCATACGCGGTGCGACTGTCGAAGCATTTGTGGTCGATCACCGCTGTCGGGATACCGGCGTTGCGTGCGCGTATCAGCCCATAAGCATCGGGGCGGTTGCTGATGACAGCGCGAATTTCAATCGGTAGCTGTTCATCACGAATGGCATCGATAATCGCTTGCAGGTTGCTGCCATTGCCTGAGATCAGCACCACAATGGGCAGCGCTGACGGATTGCCGCAAGGGGTGTGGCTCATTTAGCGTTGGCGAGGGTGACGCTTGCGGCGCACTTCGGAGCCGCTTGGATGGTGCCGATCTGCCACGCCTGCTCCCCCTGCTGCTGGAGCAGCGCAATGGTTTTGGTCGCATCATTTTCGGCGACACAGAGCACCATGCCGATGCCGCAGTTAAAAGTGCGGTGCATCTCTTCCGTTGTGACGTTGCCCTGTTGCTGTAGCCAATCAAAAATTGCCGGACGAGGCCAAGCGCTGCAGTCGATCTCTGCTCGTGTCTCTTTCGGCATGACGCGGGGCAAATTTTCGAGCAGGCCACCGCCGGTGATGTGCGATAGCGCATGCACATCGATGGTTTTAAAAAGAGCCAGTAGCGGTTTGATATAGATGCGTGTTGGTGTCAGCAAGGTTTCGCCAAGCGTACTCTCGCCAAAAGGGTCTGAGAGGCTGGCTCCGCTCTGTTCGATAATCTTGCGCACCAACGAGTAGCCATTCGAATGGGGGCCTGATGAGGCGATGCCGATTAACGCATCACCGGCGGTGACTTTGCTGCCATCGATGATCTCTGATTTCTCGACCACGCCAACGCAAAAGCCGGCCACATCGTAATCCCCGGCTTGATACATGCCGGGCATCTCGGCGGTTTCGCCGCCCGTGAGTGCCGCCCCTGCCAACTCGCACCCTTTGCCGATCCCTTGAACAACTTCAGCGGCGGCGTCGACATCTAGCTTTCCGGTCGCGTAGTAATCGAGAAAAAAGAGTGGCTCCGCCCCTTGCACAATCAGGTCGTTGACACACATCGCCACCAAATCGATGCCGATGGTGTTATGTTTGCCCATCTCAATCGCCAGTTTCAGCTTAGTGCCAACGCCATCGGTGCCGGAGACCAGCACCGGCTGGCGATAGCGGTCTAAAGGGAGTTCGAAGAGTGCGCCAAAGCCCCCTAGTCCTGAAAGCACACCCGGACGAGTCGTCTTTTGCGCGGTGGCTTTAATTTTCTCGACCAGCGCATTGCCGGCATCGATATCGACCCCTGCGTCGCGATAGCTAAGGGAGGGGGTCTCTGTGGCTGGTTTTGTCTTATCTGAGTTCACGGGATCGGCACACTTTAGGCTGTGATGGGTCGGTTTGTTGGAGCTGCGCTCCGGGCGCTATTCTAACGCAAATTAACCCGCCATGCTCGAAGCCGTGGCGTCGATTTTTTGGTGAGCGCAATCGCTGGGGAAGCGCTCGATTGACTGATACAATAAGCCGCTATGATCGATATTGCTAGCAGAACCATCTTGAGTGCCGCCCCTTCGGCGCGCATGACCCAACAATACCCGCAAGGTCGCTCATTGATAAAGGGTGCATGGTTGTTGTGCGGCCTTTTATTATTAGTGCTGCCGGCCAGTGGTCACGCGGCCAAAGTGAGCGGTCTTTATGAGGCCGAGGTGCTGGTGACCAGTCAGGGGCGTGATGAGCGCAATGAAGCGGTAAAGTTGGCGCTGGACGAAGTGTTGGTACGCATCAGTGGCAATCGCAACACGCCCCGACTAACCGCGTTACAAGGGCTCTACAAACGTTCACTACAGCTGGTGCAGCAGTACCGCTACCGGGCGCTACCGCATCTGGCTGGAGAGGGCAGTGAACAGACGGGAAGGTTAACGCAGGTGCTGTGGGTCAGCTTTGATCAGGCGGTGATTGACCAAGCGCTGCGCAGAGCGGGGGTGCCACTATGGGGGCAGGTGCGTCCTGCCACACTGGCATGGGTGGTGGTAGATGATGGCGGGGTGCGTGCCTTGATGGGCGCAGAGACCTTGTCGCAGCCCAAAAAAGTGATGCAGCAGCAGGCGCAGCGCAGAGGCTTGCCACTATTTGTGCCGCTGTGGGATCTTGAAGATCAAATGGCCATACGCTTCGCTGATGTCTGGGGCAATTTTCAGGGCACCATCTTGCGCGCATCAGCACGCTATGCGACAGAGGCGGTATTGGTGGGTCGACTGCATCATCGTGGCGGCCTCTGGGAAGCGCGTTGGACCCTTTA
The DNA here is from genome assembly GCA_026982145.1 of Gammaproteobacteria bacterium. Classification (GTDB taxonomy): domain Bacteria; phylum Pseudomonadota; class Gammaproteobacteria; order SZUA-140; family SZUA-140; genus SZUA-76. The sequence goes on from JALSHQ010000363.1 coordinate 4,024, forward strand.
TCAGGGCGGTGAAACGGATCACTGGGAGGCCAGTTCGCCGTTGCAAGCGGAGGTGTTGTCTGCCGGTGTCGATGGGGTTGCGGATCACCTCGGGCGGCGCTTTGCAAAAGTGTTTGATGAGTCGCAGAGTGGTCATGTGAAAGTCGTTGTGAAAGATATCAACACACTGGAAGCGTATGCTCGCACCTCGCAGTTTTTAGCATCGCTGGACGTGGTGACCGCACTGCAAGTCGAACGCGTGGTGGATACTACGATGACATTTGATCTGCGTGTGCGCGGCAACAGCGAAGGGCTGGCGCAGATCATCAGTTTTGGGCGCACATTAGCGGAGGTTCCAGCGGTGATCAATGTGGATGAGCAGGATGATTTACAGTGGTTGCCTGCCGATGAAGTGGCTGAGCAGCTATGGTACCGCTTGCTGCCATGAATCTGAGTGGTGTGCCCAATGCCATCACGATATTACGGATTCTACTTGTGCTGCCTGTCGTCTTGGCGCTGTTAAATGAACACTATGGGGTTGCGTTGCTGCTATTTGGCATTGCGGGTGCATCAGACGGGCTCGATGGTTACATTGCCAAGCGCTACCACTGTGCCAGTCGCCTCGGCTCGATTTTAGACCCTCTTGCTGATAAGTTACTGCTGGTCAGCACCTACCTCTCACTGGCATGGCTGGGGCTGTTACCGCTCTGGTTAGTGGTGTTGGTGTTGGCGCGTGATTTATTGATTGTTGTGGGAGGTTTTACATATCATCGATGGGTTGGTGAGTACGAGATGCAGCCATCCTATATGAGCAAGTTGAATACCGCCTTACAGATTCTGCTTGGATTTCTGGTGGTATTATCGATGAGCCTGTTGCCGCTGCCCGCGCTGGTGATTGATGGCATGATCTACTTTGTACTGGTCACCACGTTGTGGAGCGGTGCCGATTATATCTGGACTTGGAGCCGGCGTGCCGTAGCGGTGCGTGCAGACAAGCAGACGAAACAGAAGCGATAAACGATGGCTGAAATGCAGAAATGGTGGATCTTAATGCTGGTGGTGGGCAGTGGAATATTGCTCTACCTACTCGCGCCGGTGTTAACTCCTTTTTTGATCGCGGCACTGCTCGCCTATCTGGGGCACCCGTTTGTGGTACGCCTTGAACAGCGGGGCTTCTCCCGCAACAGTTCAACGTTAACCGTTTTTACACTTATCTCACTGCTGGCACTGATGTTACCGGTGGTGATTGTACCGCTGCTTGAACGGCAGGTAGGGGTCTTTATTACTAACTGGCCCGCCTATGTCGATTGGGTTCAGCGCGTGGCGCTGCCGTGGCTGCAAGAGCATGTTGGTTTTGGTGTGCACACACTGAACCTTGACCTCATCAAGCAAGCTTTTGTCGATCACTGGCGTCAGGTGGGCGGCACGGCGATCAGCCTGATGGCGGTGGTCTCTAAATCAGGATTGGCGGTATTGGCGTGGGTGGGTAATTTGGTGCTGATTCCTGTGGTCACCTTTTACCTGCTGCGTGATTGGGGCTCGCTGGTTGAATATCTACGCGAGCTGTTACCACGTTCGGCGGAGCCGCGAGTGAGCCGGTTGGTGACCGATTGCGACGAGGTGCTCGGCACCTTCATGCGAGGACAGCTTTCGGTGATGCTAGCGTTGAGCACTATCTATATCATCGGATTATGGATGGTCGGGTTGGATCTCGCTTTTCTAATCGGGCTCTTGGCCGGGGTCGTGAGCTTTGTTCCCTACTTAGGGCTCATCGTTGGCATTGTGGTGGCCGGAGTGGCGTCAGTGGTGCAGGTGCATGATTTTTCACTGCTATTATTGGTGATTGTTGTATTTGGTGTGGGGCAGTTACTGGAAGGTTTTGTGCTGACGCCTTGGCTCGTCGGCGAGCGCATTGGGTTGCACCCGGTGATGGTGATCTTCTCGGTGATGGCCGGAGGCCAGCTGTTTGGATTTTTCGGCATTTTGCTGGCGTTGCCCGTTTCAGCCGTGCTGGTGGTATTGCTGCGCCATGCCCATGACCGCTACCTAGATAGCGGTCTTTATGGTGCGGATGACCCGCAAACGGGTAAGTCTGAAACGACTGCCGCCACCGAAGCACCTCCAAACAAAGCTGAATAGCGGCTTTAAAATCGTATGGCAGAGCAGTTACCGTTAAGTATTCGGTTGCGGGATCACGCAACCTTCGAGAATTTTCTCATTGCAGAGAACCCGCAGCTGGTCTCAACCCTGCAAGCGGCTGCTGTGCCGAATGAAGAGGATACAACGCCGCTTTACCTCTGGGGAGTGGTTGGTAGTGGAAAAACACATTTGATGCAGGCCGCCTGCCACCGTGCTGCCGCAGGCGAAGGGGGGGCTGTTTACCTACCACTGCGGGAATTTGAAACGTTCACCCCCGCACTACTAGAGGGGATGGAGTCGTTAGCGCTGGTCTGCCTTGATGATATCGAAGCGATTGCGGGGCAGCAGGCGTGGGAAGAGGCGCTTTTTCATCTCTACAACCGAATGCAAAGCAGTGGTGCACAACTGGTGGTTTCGGCCAACACGGCACCACAAGGGTTGCGGCTATCGCTGCCAGACCTGATCACGCGCCTCGGGTGGGGGCTGGTTTTTCAACTCAATGAGTTGAATGATGCGCTGAAAATGGAGGCGCTGCAGGCGCGTGCGCAGGCGATCGGCATGATATTGAGTGATGAGGTTGCACGCTATCTCTTTAGCCGTACACGGCGCGATATGCATTCACTTTTTTCGCTGCTCGAAGCGTTAGACCACGCCACGTTGGTGGCGCAGCGCCGTTTGACCATTCCTTTCTTAAAGGAGTTTTTGGCGCAAGGTGTGAGTTCATGAATCACTCAGGGGTTCCTTAAGCTTGTAGTTTGAGCGCAAGCTGCGCGACGCGTTTTCCCAGCGCACGGCAGAGGCGCTTTTCCTCTTCTGTGATGGGCGACTTGCCATCGTTCCCTGCAAGATGGCTTGCGCCGTATGGTGTGCCGCCGCTTCGGGTATTGAGCAGATCGGTTTCGCTATAGGGGATGCCGCTAATCACCATGCCGTGGTGCAGCAGTGGCAGCATCATCGAAAGCAGCGTGCTCTCCTGGCCACCGTGCATTGAACTGGTCGAGGTAAAAAGGGCCGCTGGTTTACCGTTCAGTGCTCCGCGAATCCACAAGTCACCCGTGCTATCAAGAAAATATTTAAGCGGAGCCGCCATATTACCAAAGCGAGTAGGGCTGCCAAGTATCAGCCCTGCACACTGTTTGAGATCCTCATGGGTGGCGTAGGGGGCGCCGTCATCAGGAACCGTCGCTTCAGTCGCTTCGCATACGGTAGAGACAGCAGGCACAGTGCGAACGCGGGCACTCACCCCAGCCACCTCTTCAACCCCGCGTGCGATTCGCTGAGCCAGTTTTGCCACACTGCCGTGGCGGCTGTAATAGAGGATGAGGATCTCAGCCATGCTAGATGATCTCCAATACACTTTCGGGTGGGCGGCCGATCGCGGCTCTGTTGCCATGAGTGACAATGGGTCTTTCGATCAGAATGGGGTTTTGTACCATAGCGGCGATCAGTTCGGCACGCGTCAGTGCTGGGTCATCAAGGCTGTTCTCTCGATAGGGTGCCTCTTTTTTCCGCATCAGCTCGCGTGGCTCAAGGTTGAGTTGAGTGAGTATCTTATCTAGCGTCTGCGCTGATGGTGGCAACTTCAGGTACTCAATGACGACAGGCTCAACGTCGTTATCAATGAGGAGTTGCAGTGTCTGGCGCGATTTTGAACAGCGCGGGTTGTGGTAAATCGTTGTGCTCATATAAAAGGCCTTCTCTGTGTATGTCAGTGCTGGGTTGGCCGCTATTCTAGCGCGCCTTGCCTTGACAGCCTACAGGGTGAGGGTGATAATTTCCCTATCGACTAGCTCATGTCGTGTTGTATCGGTTTTCCCTTGTATGACAATATGTTATGTGTGGTTACGGTGGTGTCTCTTTGAGCAAAATAAAATACCTATTTATCGTTGGAATGGCGCTACTGGCCGGGTGTGCAGGCGCACCGACACAGGAGATGAGTGATGCTAGGCAGGCCGTGAGCGCGGCACATGATGTGGGCGCGGCCGAACATGCCCGCGAAAATGTGCAGCACGCTGAGGCGCTGTTGAATAAAGCAGAGCATGAGTTTAAACGGGGTGACTTTGGCGGTGCGCGGGATGATGCCGAGGCTGCTAGGGTCGAAGCGATAAAAGCACAAGATATTGCACAGGTGATGAGTGCAACCAAGCGCGCGCTACAACAGGCGACGGCACGTGGTGTGTTATCTGGTGAAGCGACCCAGCTCTTCGAACAAGCCATCACAGCGGCGGATGACCAAAAAGTGCATGAAGCGATTCGTCTCGCAAACGAAGCAAGGCATCAGGCCGAGCAAGACCTTAACCTTCAATAACCGACTCCCGAAGCCCTTTACTCTTGAAACAAAATCCTAGCCGGTTGCGCAATGCCTTTCTTTTTTTACGATATGTAGGCCGTCATTTTTCTGAGGACAACTGCACGCGCACAGCTGCAGCACTCAGTTACACGACACTGTTATCGTTAGTGCCGATGTTGGCGGTCATCTTTTCGATTCTTGCATTTTTCCCGCTGTTTTCTTCGCTGGTAGATGATGTTCAAAGCTACATTTTTAGCAACTTTGTTCCCTCATCCAATGAGCAACTGCAGGCGCACTTCAAGCAGTTTGTTGAAACAGCCGCCAGTAGTGGTGGCGTCGGTTTGATATTTTTGATGTTGACCGCTTTGATGTTGATGAACACCATTAACGTTGCGTTAAACGACATCTGGCAAGTGAAACCAAAACGCAATATCTTTTCTGCATTGCTGATCTATGGTGGGGTCTTACTGCTCAGTTCGCTACTGTTTGCGACCAGTATTTTGCTCACCTCATACCTCGTCTCCCTACCATTGATTGCTGACGGCGGCGAAGCCGTTACCGGGGTTAAAAATCTGCTACTGATTGTTGCCCCTATTGCTGTCACGATGGTCGCGTTACTGCTCTTTTATGTGGTTGTGCCAAACTGCAAAGTCTCTTGGCGTGCCGGTATGATTGCGGCGGTCACCGCGGCACTACTCTTTGAGCTGGCAAAGAAAGGCTTTGCTTGGTATGTCTTGGCGTTTCCCACATACACTGTCATCTACGGCGCGCTGGCGGTGATCCCCGTGTTTCTTGTTTGGATCTATGTCTCATGGTTGGTGTTGCTGCTGGGCGCTGAAATTTCACGCTGTTTGACGACCTTCAAACATGAGCGCAGGGATACCACATGATATGCTCGACTGGCCGATGTGGGGTTGCTCTAGAGCGCCTCTGATTAATTCAGGAATTCGCATCTTGAATCTAAATATCCGAGCCGAACATTTTTGATCACAATGCCTCAAGGCCACACTGTCTACTTTGCCCCGAATTAATCAGAGGCTCCTTAAATAGGCAGATAGATCTGAATCAGCGCACCACCGAGGGGTGAATGTTTAATGATGAGTTCTCCTTTGTAAAGATTCACGATGTCACTGACGAGTGCCAGCCCCAGCCCGTGCCCGGTAATTTCAGTTTCACTGCGGCGCCAGCCGCGTTGCACTACCTTATTGGCAATCTCTTGTGATATTCCGGGGCCATCATCGGCGACTTCAATAAGCAGAAGTTTCTGTTCACTGCGGCGCTTGGGGTGTTGAGCAAGCGAGAGTGAAATGTCGACACGGCGCTCGCACCATTTATAGGCGTTGTCGACCAGATTGCCCAGCAGTTCCATCAAGTCACCCTCTTCAATATGGAGCTCGAGTGCCGCGCTGACGTGAAGATCTCTCTCTACCTTTTTATCCGCATAAACTTTATCGAGCGTGGCAATGACTTTGTTGGCGATCTGCTCAGGGTTGATCGGCGCCGTTAACGCTGTGCGCCCGGAGGTTGCGGCGCGCTGCAATTGGTATTGCACAATTTGATCCATACGTTGGATCTGTTCTTCGGTCGTTTTGCGCAGTGCTTCAATCGAGTCGCCGGGTGTTTCGACCGCGCCGCGTAATACGGCCAGAGGTGTTTTTAGGCTATGTGCAAGGTCGCCAAGGCTGGCGGTATAGCGTGATTCGTGTTCGCTGTTAGTTCGGATTAGCGCATTGATGTTGTTAGTTAAGCCGCTGAGTTCTTTTGGGTAGCGCCCTTCAATCTCCTGATGTTTACCCGCTTCGATCTCGCCAATCTCTTTAGCCGCTCTGCGCAGTGGTGATAGCCCCCAGCGCAAAATCAGTGTCAGCATGATGAGCAATACCATCGTGACCCCGCCGA
>JALSHQ010000364.1 GCA_026982145.1 Gammaproteobacteria bacterium
CAAGGGCGTGAAGGCCAGTGCCAATCTGTACTCGCTGATCGAGAGCGCCAAAGCGAATGGCCTAGAGCCCTACCCGTACCTGCGGCGTGTGTTTACCGAACTGCCACAGGCCGATAGCGTCGAGGCAATCGAAGCCTTGCTGCCCCACGCATGACAAAGCCCCGACGGCATCCATGCCAAAGGGGCTTTTCGGGATCGGATCTGACGACGCCTTGTCATCGATAACACAACCTTCCCTGTCAGCTGGGAATCTACACCGTGACGGTATGTTGCGGCAAATAGCTTGGGGCAAGTGTGTCGTTTATTAAGCGCTTACAAACCTTTGAAATTACTTGATAGCACTGGTTGTGCGTTATACTACGCGCCATGAGTAAAAAATTAGCAGAGAAAGATAAGTTTGCCGAGCGTGAGGCACAGAAATACGCGAACCCGATTACCAGCAGAGAGGGGATTTTAGCGCTGCTTGATGAGTGTGATCGACCGCAAAATCGACGCGAGATTAGCGATGCACTTGGTCTGACTGAAGAGCAAGACCTAGAGGCCTTGCGCCGCCGCTTGCGTGCCATGGAGCGTGACGGGCAGCTGGTGCGTAACCGCCGTGACGGCTACGCACCGGCCAGCCGCATGGATCTGATTCGAGGTCGTGTCATTGGTCATCCTGATGGCTTTGGTTTTGTGGTCCCCGATGATGGTGGTGATGATACCTTTCTATCAGCGCGCCAGATGCATGCCGTGATGCATGGTGACCGTGTATTGGTGCGTGTTATTGGACTAGATCGCCGCGGTCGTCGTGAAGGGGCGCTGGTCGAGGTGCTGGAACATGCGCATCATGAAGTGGTGGGGCGTTTCGTTAAAGAGAGCGGCGTTGGCTTTGTCGAGTCGAGCAATAAACGGATCACCCATGAGATCATCATCCCGGTTGAAAAACAGGGCGGTGCTGAAACAGGGCAGATTGTAGTGGCGAAAATCCTAGAGCAGCCGACGCGTCGCTCACAGCCAGTCGGTCAGATCACAGAGGTACTGGGTGATCAGATGGCGCCGGGAATGGAGATGGAGATTGCACTGCGTACTCACGAGCTACCGAATCGCTGGTCGCGTGAGGCGGAAGAGGAAGCCGCCAGTTTCGGCAGTGAAGTGCCTGAATCGTCAAAGGCGGGGCGTGAAGATATCCGTGAACTGCCTCTGGTGACGATTGATGGTGATGACTCGCGTGATTTTGATGATGCGGTCTATTGTGAAAAGGTCAGCAATGGCTGGAAACTGCTGGTCGCGATTGCCGATGTTTCTGCCTATGTGAAGCCCGATACTGTGTTGGATCAAGAAGCGTGGCTGCGCGGTAACTCAGTCTATTTTCCTGAAAACGTGATCCCGATGTTACCGGAGATCCTTTCAAACCACCTCTGCTCGTTAAACCCGGATGTTGACCGCCTCTGCATGGTGTGTGAAATGTCAATCACCCCCGGCGGCAAGCTGCGCAGCTATCGCTTTTTTGAAGGGGTGATGCGTTCCCACGCACGCCTCACTTACAGCAAAGTGGCCGCAATGCTAGTGGATGGCGACGCAGACTTGTGCCGTGAATATGACGCACTGATGCCTCATTTGAATGAGCTATACAAGCTTTACCATGCGATGCGTAATGCACGCAGCAAGCGAGGGGCGATTGAATTTGATCGCGCCGAAACCCGTATTGTCTTTGGTGAAGAACGTAAAATTGAACAGATCGTACCGACAGTGCGCAATGATGCACATCGTTTGATCGAAGAGTTTATGATCTCGGCCAATGTGGCTACCGCGAAATTTTTTGAAGAAAATGAATTTCCGATGGTCTACCGCATTCATCAAAACCCGACCGAAGAGAAGCTTACAGATCTGAAAGTATTCCTCGCTGAAATGGGGCTAAAGCTAGGGGGAGGGGAAAAGCCTACGGCAAAAGATTATGCCAAATTGTTAGATGAAGTCCGACAGCGTGAAGATCGTCACCTGATTGAAACAGTGCTACTACGCAGCATGAGTCAGGCAGTTTATAACCCTGAAAATATTGGCCACTTTGGATTAGCGCTTGAGGCCTATACGCACTTCACATCACCGATACGTCGCTACCCAGATCTGCTAGTTCATCGCGGTATTCGGCATCTGATTACCGGTGGCACGGCTGATAACTTTAGATATGATCATGCCAACATGGAAGAGGCAGGTGACCACTGCTCCATGACCGAGCGCCGCGCTGATGATGCCACGCGTGATGCGATCGATTGGCTCAAATGTGAATATATGATGAGCCGGGTTGGCCAAGAATTCTCTGGCATTATCACCTCAGTCACCGGTTTTGGACTGTTTGTGGAACTGGATGAAATTTTTGTAGAAGGGCTAGTGCATATCACCTCGCTCGATAACGACTATTACCACTTTGACGCTAAGCGCCATGAGATGAAGGGCGAGCGCAGCGGTATGGTCTATCGCTTGGGTGACTGGATCAACGTGCGTGTTGCGCGTGTCGATCTTGATGAAAGCAAAATTGATTTTGCGTTGATGGGGTCATCAGACAACGATGATGAGAGTCCGAAAAAGCAAAAGAAAGGGGCGGGCAAAAAACGCTTTGGCAAAAAGAAAAACATGCGTGGCAAGGGCAAAAGAGTGCAGAGTCAGGGTGAAGGGGATTCAGAGGGTAAGGCGGATGATAATCCTGATGCTCCGGTAAAAAAGAGATCACGTCGTCGTTAATGCATCACTTTTTAGCTTGTCCTCAATAGCACAATGAACAACACTTCTGATAGTCGCTATCTGTTTGGCATTCATGCCGTCACCGCGATGGTGGAGAAGGATGCTGCGCGTGTTCTCATGTTATGGATTGCGCGTGAGGCACAGAAAAACCAGCGCATTAAACGGCTACAAAGTCTGGCCGACAGGGCGGGGATCGCACTGCAGGGAGCGACCCATGCCAAACTCGATGCGATGGTGGCAGGTGAGCGACATCAAGGCGTTGTTGCAGAGTGCAGTGCGAAAGCCTCGCCTCAATTGGCGCTGAATATTCCTGAGCTGCTCTCTAGCCTCGATAAGGCACCCTTTTTGCTGGTGCTGGATGGCGTGCAAGACCCCCATAACCTCGGCGCGTGCTTGCGCAGTGCCGATGCGGCGGGTGTCGATGCGGTGATCGTGCCGAAAGATCGTGCGGTGGGGATCACGCCTGTGGTCAGTAAGGTTGCGTGCGGTGCGGCAGAGCATGTGCCCCTTATTCAGGTCACCAACTTGGCACGCACGTTGCGCCAACTGCAGGATGAAGGGCTCTGGTTGTTGGGTGCTGATGAACGTGGTGAAACATCGTTGTTTGATGCTGATCTCAAAGGGCCGCTGGCGCTCGTGCTGGGTGCCGAAGGGCAGGGGTTGCGGCGCCTAACCCGAGAGCAGTGTGACCTGTTGATTTCAGTGCCGATGGCAGGCTCGGTCTCAAGCCTCAATGTTTCAGTGGCGGCCGGGGTCTGTCTGTTTGAAGCGGTTCGCCAACGAGGGTTGTAGGCAGAGTATTATGTGTGGGGTTACTGCTTAAAATTAGTTTAGGGTTGGGATTTAAGAGTGGTGAATACTCAAAGGCAATCGATTATAATCAACTGCTTATTTTCGATTGGCACTCGATTGAAGGGCTTGTTTGAATCGTTAGATGATTAGCCCGTTAGTAAGTGGTGCTCCCTAGGGGACTCGAACCCCTGTTCCCGCCGTGAGAGGGCGGTGTCCTAGACCACTAGACGAAGGGAGCATTGTGATAAACCCGTGCCGACCAGAAATGAAACCAATAAAATTAATAAGATAGGCCTCAGTTTTGCGGTATTATACGCACCATTGTGCGATGCACAAGCCGAAACTGTGGACGGCATTTAAATAAAAAAGATTAGGACGAACTGTTATTAAACCCACGATTATTTCCCGCCCCGAGCATACTTTATCGCGTGCCGGCATCTCTGAAAATGCACTGAAGGTGCTTTACCGTTTAAAGGACGCTGGCTATGAGGCGCACCTCGTAGGGGGTGGCGTACGTGACCTCTTGCTGGGGCGAGAGCCCAAAGATTTTGATGTGGCGACCGATGCTCACCCGGGGCAGATCAAAGCGGTGTTTCGCAACTGCCGCTTGATTGGCCGTCGCTTTCGTCTGGCTCATGTTCACTTTGGCAGAGAGATCATCGAAGTGGCCACATTTCGCGCGCAACACAGCGGTGATGATGCGGGTGGTATAACAGAAGAGGGACGCATCATCCGCGATAACGTCTACGGCACAGTAGAGGATGACGCCGTACGGCGTGACTTCACTGTGAATGCGCTCTATTACAACATCAAAGATTTCTCAGTGGTCGACTATGCTGGTGGCATGGAAGATCTTGAGGCGGGTATGTTGCGCCTGATCGGCGACCCCGAAGTGCGCTACCGTGAAGATGCTGTTCGCATGTTACGCGCCGTACGCTTTGCGGCTAAACTTGGCTTTCGCATCCACCCTGAAGCAGAGGCTCCCATCTTTGAACTGGGGCATCTGCTGCAAGAGATTGCACCCGCACGCCTCTTTGAAGAGGTGCTGAAGCTCTTTATGGGCGGCAGTGCAGTGCAGAGCTACGAACTGCTCAGCCATTATAACTTGCTGCAATACCTCTTCCCACAGACCGCGGCGCTGCTGGAGAGTGATCAGCACGGCTTCTTTCACGCCTTAATTCTGCGTGCGATGGAAAATACAGATGCGCGTATTGCTGCAGGCAAACCGGTCACCCCCGCTTTTTTGTATGCGGTGCTGATGTGGATGCCGATGCAGCAGCGTGCAAAAGTATTGCGTAGTGACGGGATGACTGAAGTGCAGTCGATCTGCGAGGCGGGTGGTGAGGTGTTGGCAGAGCAGAGCCGTTGCGTTGTTTTCCCCAAACGCTTTAGTTTGCAGACGCGCGAGATCTGGCAATTGCAGCCGCGCCTCAAGCGCACGACAGGTAAAGGGCCATTGCGTCTGCTGGCGCACCCACGCTTTCGGGCGGCGTATGATTTTCTACTGCTGCGCGCAGAAGCGGGTGAAACGCATCAACCGTTATGCGACTGGTGGACTGAATTTCAGCTGGAAAATCCCGAGGTGATTGCGCAGGCGGCTCAGCGTGCGGCACTTAATAAGCGCCCACGACGACGTCCGCGTAAAAAACCCGCAGCGGATAAACCGGCGGGTGGCTCAGGTGCATCAGAGTAATCCTAAACAGGTCGTTAGTGTTGACGAGGTGAGCGTGCAGGGGATTGAGGTCTGGATTGGACTCGGCAGTAATCTTAGTAAACCAGCATACCAGCTTGAGCTGGCGCTGACTGCACTACAGAAGCTGGCGAAAGAAGGCGCGTTGTGCTGCTCCTCTTTTTATCTCAGCAAGGCGTTGTTGGCAGATAAAGCGAATGAGGCGAGCGGGCAGCAGCCCGATTATGTGAATGCCGTGGTTCGATTCCAGACCACCTTGCTGCCACATGATCTGCTACTGCAACTGCAATTAATTGAGGCGACACAGGGGCGGGTGCGCGATGATGCGCAGCCTCGCTGGTCGCCGCGCACACTGGATCTGGATCTCTTGCTCTATGGCAAGCAGCAGATCGATACACCAACATTAACCGTGCCGCACCCTGGCATCAGGCTGCGTGAATTTGTGCTTTATCCCATGGCAGAACTCTCATCGACACTCGAAATTCCAGGGCTAGGCAGGCTAAAAAAATGGGTTGAACGTTGCCCCAGACGAGGCATGGAAATTCTGAACAAGCGTAGCGAGGAACCCCGTGTTGAGAGCGCCTCCTGATTATATTGTTGTTGAAGGCCCCATCGGTGTAGGTAAAACAAGTCTGGCGAAAAAGCTGGCTTCGACTTTTAATACCGAATTGCTACTAGAGGGGGCGGATCAAAACCCATTTCTCGAGCGTTTTTATCAGGATCCGAAAAGCGCGGCACTACAAACGCAGCTCTTTTTTCTGTTTCAGCGTGTTCAACAGATGGAAGCGCTGCGTCAGGGTGATATCTTTCGGTCGGTACGAGTGGCTGATTTTCTGATTGAAAAAGATCGCCTGTTTGCGCAGATCACACTCGATGACGATGAACTGCGGCTCTATGATCAGATCTACGGCCAGATGGTGTTAGATGCCCCTTGCCCGGATTTAGTGATCTATCTGCAGGCACCGATCGAGGTTTTGATGGCGCGTGTCCTCAAACGTGGATTGGGGCACGAACGGCTGATTCGCCCTGAATATCTCAAAAAGGTGGTAGAGTCTTATGCGCGTCTGTTTCACTATTACAGTGCATCACCATTGTTGATGGTGAATGCAGCGGAGTTTGATCCAGTCACAAATGAGCATGACTACGAATCACTGCTGGAACAAATTTATACGATTACCAGCGGCCGTCACTATTTTAACCCATTACCAATGAAGTTCTAACGGGCGGCTTGTTTAAAGTTCAGGCGAGGAAATTCACCATGTCAGCAATCACTCTTTCTACCTTGCGCGCCATGAAAAAGCGCGGTGAAAAGTTTGCAACGCTCACGGCTTATGATGCGAGCTTCGCGTCGATTCTTGAGCGTGCCGGAATTGACGTGATTTTAGTGGGAGACTCGCTTGGGATGGTGGTTCAGGGTTACTCCACCACGGTACCGGTGACCATTGATGAGACGATCTATCACACGCGTTGCGTACGCCAAGGGAGCCGCAACACGTTGTTGATGGCAGACATGCCGTTTATGTCTGATGCCACCCCCGAGCTTGCGCTTGCCAATGCAGCGCGCTTGATGAAAGAGGGTGGAGCACAGGTAGTAAAGCTTGAAGGGGGCAGGGTGATTGTTGATACCGTGCGCCTACTGAGTGAACGCGGTATTCCCGTTTGTGGCCATCTTGGCCTGTTGCCGCAGTCGATCAATAAACTAGGCAGCTATCGTATTCAAGGACGTGATGAAGCGTCGGCACAGCGCCTGCTTGAGGAAGCAAAGTTGCTGGAACAGGCGGGTGCTGACCTGCTGTTGCTGGAGTGTGTGCCGGCGGCGCTGATGAAGGCGGTGTGTGTGCAATCCACTGTGCCGGTGATCGGCATCGGTGCCGGTGGCGATTGCGATAGTCAGGTGCTGGTGCTTTATGACCTGCTGGGCATCACGCCCGGCAAACGACCGCGTTTTTCGAAAAATTTTCTTGAGGATGCCTCCTCGGTTGAAGCCGCCGTTGCGGAATATGCGCGCCAAGTGAAAGCGGGTGAGTTTCCCGCTGCTGAGCAGATCATCGCATAGGTGCATTTAACTTGATGCGACACTTTAATGAGATCAGTGAGGTGCGTCAGCAACTGCGAAAATGGCGCATGGCGGGCGAACGCATCGCCTTTGTACCGACGATGGGCAACCTGCACCGTGGCCACCTGCGCCTGATTGAGCAGGCACAGAAACATGGGCAGCGTGTGGTGGTGAGCATCTTTGTGAATCCAATGCAGTTTAATGATCAGAGCGATTTTGAAGCCTACCCCAACACCTTGGCACAAGATGGTGAAAAACTGAGTGAAGCGGGTGTGGGTGCACTCTTTTTGCCTTCAACAGAAGCGCTTTACCCTGAAGGGCATGAAGGTCAAAGCCGGGTTGTGGTGCCGGGGCTTTCCGATATTCTTTGTGGCGAACACCGCCCGGGGCACTTTGTCGGTGTCGCCACCGTGGTGGCAAAGCTTTTTAATATTGTGCAGCCCGATGTTGCGCTCTTTGGTGAGAAAGATTTTCAGCAGTTGATGGTGATTCGGCGCATGGTGGATGAACTCTGCTTTCCAATTGAAATTATTGGCGTGCTGACCGAGCGTGAAAGTGATGGATTGGCGATGAGCTCACGGAACAGTTACTTAACTGCTGAGCAGCGCCAACAAGCCCCGCTGCTCTACCGGGTGCTTACTCAGGCCAAATCGCAACTGAAGCTTAGCACTCAGAGCAATGAGACGGTTGAAATGCAGGCCATAGAGGTGTTGCAAACGGGTGGTTTCAAAGTGGAATACTTCACTGTGCGCAGTGCGAAGGATCTTTCAAAAGCAGGGGTGGAGACTCAAGATCTGGTCATCGTTGCCGCTGCGTGGTTAGGGAAAGCCCGTCTGATTGATAATATTGGCTTGAATTTGGGGTAGTTAGCGCTGATTTATATGTTAAAATGCGCGTCAGCTCCGAGCTGCTCTGGTTTCCGGTGGCTGTTTTAGAACACAGTAGATCTTGTTTTAGTGAGGATAAGTTAGAACAATGCAGCAAACGATGCTAAATGCAAAACTTCATCGCGCCTGTGTCACCCATGCAGAGCTTGAATATGAAGGCTCATGCGCAATCGATAGTGACCTGCTTGATCGCGCGGGTATTCGTGAATATGAACAGATTCATGTTTATAATATTGATAATGGTGAGCGCTTTGTGACCTATGCCATCCGTGCCGAAGCAGGCTCTGGGATAATTTCAGTTAATGGTGCGGCTGCGCACAAGGCGGACCCAGGTCATCGCGTGATTATCTGCGCTTATGTAGTGGTTAACCAACAAGAACTGGTTAATTTTAAACCGACGTTGCTCTATTTTGACGACAAGAATAATGTCACCCATTGCCGCAACAGTATTTCGCAGCAAGTGGCCTGAATACCATCCCGCACCGTGCTGGGTTGTTGCTCACTTTCACGCCGGTTGGGCTAAGGTGTCATCTTGGCCGAGTTGGGCAATGCCAAAAATCTCACCTCTTTGTTTGACCTGCTGATTCAAATGATCGCTTAGGGAGTCTCTGGTTAATTCTGGGCGAAGTAAGTTGCGCTCTAAAATGTTCAGAGTTGTTATGGCTCTCTGGGCACAAATCGCACAGAATACCCAAGGCCACACTGTAGCGGGCTATTGCGAAGATTTTCAACGCAGAAGCTGGATATTTTAGACTCAAGATACGAGTTCATGAATTAATCAGAGGTTCTTTAGTGATGGCAAAGAAAAAGCGTAATTATGAAGACGAAAGCTTTCTTGATGAGATAGAAGGCACGCTGCTTGAGTGTGAAGAAGAGGCGCATGACGATGAGAAAAGCCGCTCTCAATTGAAGCGTGAGCAGTTGGCGCGTCGCGACTTGGGTGAAGCGCTAGTTGAGTTGAGTGCCGCGCGATTGGCAAAAATTCCTCTGAGCGAGGTGACGCTAGATGCCGTGCAAGATGGCCAGCGCTTTACGCGGCGTGCGCTTAAGCGCCAGCTCACACGAATCGCGACACTGATCGCAGCGTTTGATGATGAGGCTGCGATTCGGCAAGCACTAGAGAACCTTTATCAACCCCACCGGGATGAAGTGCGGCGTCACCACGAGGCAGAGCAGTGGCGCGACGCGCTAATTGCGGGCGATAAAGCGGCGATGCAGATGCTGACTACGCGCTTTCCAGAGATCGATCGGCAGCACCTACGCCAGTTGGCACGCAACGCAAGCAAGGAGCGCGAGCATCAGAAGCCACCAAAATCAGCGCGAGTACTTTATCAATACTTGCTTGAATTTTCAGAAAGTAAGTAATAAAAATCAACTGCATAAAGAATCTATCTAAAGCTTTACATTGGTTTTAACCTGCTCCTGTTTGAATCAATGTTTGTGCCGGCGGTTACTTTGCGTTATAAATCCCGACTGTTAAGCTGGGTTAATCGAAAATTATATTCTTTGAAGGAAAGATCATGACAGTAAGCTCGTTTCATCCGCCACAACGCACATTGATGGGGCCTGGCCCTTCAGATGTGAGCCCCCGCATCCTCGAGGCGATGTCTCGCCCGACCATCGGTCATCTTGATCCGGCTTTTATAGGCATGATGGATGAGTTGAAGGGGCTATTGAAATATGCATTTCAGACTGAAAATGAGTTGACGATGCCAATTTCTGCCCCGGGTTCTGCGGGTATGGAGAGCTGCTTTGTGAACCTAGTGGAGCCGGGTGATAAAGTGATCATCTGTCAAAATGGTGTCTTTGGTGGGCGCATGAAAGAGAATGTTGAGCGCTGTGGTGGTGTTGCTGTCATGGTTGAAGATCGCTGGGGTGACGCGGTTGACCCTCAAAAGCTAGATGATGCGCTGAAAACAAACCCCGATGCGAAAGTCGTTGCCTTTGTACATGCTGAAACCTCGACGGGGGCGCAGTCCGATGCCAAGACGCTGGTTGAAATTGCCCATCAGCACGACTGCCTGACCATTGTTGATGCGGTGACTTCGCTCGGTGGCACCGCGGTGAAGGTTGATGAGTGGAAGATTGATGCGATCTACTCAGGCACCCAAAAGTGCCTATCGTGTACGCCGGG
>JALSHQ010000365.1 GCA_026982145.1 Gammaproteobacteria bacterium
ACCGCCAGCGCCCAGTTGCCCTGTTCAATAAAAAAGAGGCCGCCACTCATGACAATGCCCATCAGCGCAAAAAAGAGCAGGAATTTTTTACGCGCGGAGCCTTGATCAGCAACCGCACCGAGCAGCGGTGCGAAGACCATAATCACTAGGCTCGCCACTGCGTTGGCGACACCCAGCTGATAGGTGCTCTCGGTCACTGAGAGGTCAGCCGCCCAGTACTGTTTGAAAAAGATCGGAAAAAAACCGGCAATAACAACCGTCGCATAAGCGGAGTTGGCCCAATCATAGAGCGCCCATGAAACGATCTGGCGCGATTCGCCACCCTGTTTGAGCGAGCGAAAAAACGGCCTCATCACGCCTTAAGAAAGAGCGCGTGGTATTCGACCAGTTCGCGTGCCGTCAGCAAGAAAACACCGTGGCCACCGTGCTCAAACTCCAACCACATAAACGGCACCGTAGGCAATCGCTCTGCAAGCGCGGCGTCACTATTGCCCACTTCAATAATCAGAATGCCATCATCAGAGAGATAACGCGGTGCCGCTTGTAAAATCCGAATAGCAAAGTCTAACCCATCTTCACCGGCCACCAACCCCAATTGCGGCTCATGATGAAACTCTTCAGGCATCGAGGCGATATCTTCGGCATCCACATAAGGGGGATTGCTCACGATGATCTCGTACTTGCGCCCCGCCAGCGCGCTCAAGAGATCCGACTCAACGGCGTTCACACGCCCCCCAAGTTTGTGCAGTTCGATGTTCTGTTTAGTCACGGCCAGTGCGTCGGAGGAGATGTCCGCTGCATCGACAATCGCATCCGGGAAAGCGTGCGCACAAGCAATCGCGATACAGCCGCTACCGGTGCCAATATCGAGTATTCGATTCACCGGCTGTTGCGATGGCCACCACGGTGCAAAGCGGTGGGCAATCAACTCACCGATCGGAGAACGTGGCACCAGCACACGTTCATCAACATAAAACCGTAAACCGCAGAACCACGCTTCATGAGTCAGATAAGCGGCCGGTTTGCGCGTGGTGACCCGCCGCTGAAAAAGATCAAAGATCGCGCGGCGCTGAGCCATTGAGAGCGGCTGCGGAGCCTCACTCAATGAGATATCCAGCGGCATCTCAAGCGCAAAAAGTACCAGCCACGCAGCCTCATCGAGTGCATTATCAGTACCATGGCCAAAGTAAATACCACGCTTATCAAACTGCTCGATGCCCCAATGCACCCACGCCTCAGCATTATCGAGCGATTCTATTATTTCATCTCTCATCGGCACTCTTTCTCAACAGATCAAACCCACACGACACAAAGAAAACAGCCACCGCATGACCTGCGGTGGCTGCTATCGCATCTAGCTAAAATAACGGGCACCCGCACTAGTCTGAGCGCTCTGTCACCTCAATCAGGTGGTAACCAAATTGCGTCTGTATTGGGCCATGCACAACCCCCACTGCATCACTAAACACAACGTCATTGAACTCTTTTACCATCTGCCCCGGGCCAAATGTGCCGAGGTCACCCCCGCGGCCACCCGATGGACATTTAGAGTGGTCTTTAGCAATATCTTCAAATGTAGCACCCGCCTCGATCTGCGCTTTGAGTGATTCGCACTCTTCTTCACTGTCTACCAATATATGTCTTGCACTTGCTGTTGCCATAGGAACCCCCACTTTGGATAATAATTTTATAAACTGAATTTACAAGGCGCCTCTGATTAATTCATGAACGCGTAGATCGCAACCCACTTCGCCCAACATTGATCAGAGGCTCCTAAACATAAACAACCCTTTTCACCGCTAATGATACCGCTTTTTCACTCAGCCATCCGGACGCACTTTCTCTTGTGCTTCGATCCGTTGATGTAATCGTTCCAGCGATTCCTGAGTCTGACGCAGTTCGCGCAGTAACTCCTTGTGCGAAACTGGCGGCAGTAACTGCTCCATCCGCTCCGCCTTCGCCTCATCCAGATTATTGAGTACCACTGCAATAAAGAGGTTGATGATGACGAAAGTCCCCATGATGACAAAACTAACAAAATAGATCCACGCCAACGGGTGCATTTCCATTGCGGTGTACATCACATCCGTCCAATCTTCGAGGGTCACAATGCGAAATAACGTGAGCAGCGAAAGCCCGAGGGTGCTCCAGTGTTCCGGGTCATGGGCATGAAAGAGGTGATACCCCGCCACGGCATAGATATAAAAAATAATACTCATTAAAAGTAGGACATTGCCCATACTGGGAATCGAGCGCATCAGGGTTGAGACGATCATGCGCAGTTCCGGAATCGCTGAAATCAGGCGCAGTACCCGCAACAAGCGCAGCAGGCGTGCCACCATCGCTAGGTCACCCGTAAACGGAATCAATGACAGCACCACAACGGTAAAATCGAATAGGTTCCAGCCATCACCAAAATAACGCTTCCACTGTGGTGCAACGGCGGTGATCTTGATGATCGCTTCCAGAATAAAGATCGTCAGCACCAGATGGTTGCCCATCTGCAGCCAATCACCATATTTTGCGTAGATATCCGCGGAGGTCTCTAGCCCCAAAATAACACCATTGATCAGTATTACCGCCACCACAAAGCGCTCGAACGACTTGTGTGCAGTCACCTTCTGGCAGAATGCTCTAATCACTTTTTTACCTTCCCTAAAACCGACAATACTCAGATATCGTCGTCATTATAGAGACTTTTTCAATTTCAGGCTCTCCTGAGAGGGCTCCGGTAAAACAATAAAGACGGGGGAAGCAATGAAGTGATATTCACTGCTTGCGTCAGCAGTGCCATGAGCATGAAATGTTGGAAGCGTAGCGACGAACGCCGCTAGCCATTGCGCTCTTTTCCCGTTTACGCTACGGGCGAGCGAGCAGATCCCTAACCATCGGTTCTAGGCGCGTCAGCCCCCAGCGCTTACCCTTGGCGATCGCCTCATCAACATTAGCGCCTTTCGCTTGCTCACCCAGCGCGATCAATGCCCCAACACGGTTACCGCTTGAGCAATGTACAAGCACCGGCTCACCACCAATTTCATGAAGCACTTTAGCTAAAGCGGCGGCGTTTTCATCAGTAATGCCCGCAGCACCCGCCACAGGAAGGGCGTGGTATTTCATCCCCAACGTTTGAACAAACGCCGCCTCACTCCACGTCTGCTCTTTTGCTGGGCGAAGATTGACCACATGCTTGATCCCTGCCTGTGCAAGCACGCGTAGCTCAGCCTGAGTGGGCTGACCACTGGCATAGACCCTTTTCTCCGGGTGATGCAAGTTCTGAATGGCCAATTGATTAATACTGTTGCCATCCACAAAAGCGGGTTTGCTCAATGAAGCACACCCCGCGATGAGCACCAGCACAAAGGTCATCGCCAATGGTTTAATAGATGCCGAAATTTTCAAGGTCTTCTCCTAAATGGTCGTTGCGCGACTCCTTTCGCGCACTATAACAGCGAGCAAGCGCCCGCTGTCCATCACTCTGCCGTTTTTGCCTTGCAGGTGTTAATGCCCAACAGTGCGTAAGGGGGGCACCAACTCATCAATGCCGTCGCAATAAAGACCAACCCGACGGCTCCCCACCAACTCTGAAAATAGACACCGGCACCCACTGCGGCGATCCCTGCAATAATACGTACCGTTTTATCAACGCCACCCACATTTTTATTCATCACCATACCCCTTTATTTGATTCGCCAACATTTAAGATCACGGTCAATGATGGCGGTTAAAGGTTGTCATGTATGTGACTAAAACACCTTTCTCAAAACAGTTTGGTTTTTATGCGCGATGCTTCAAAGAAAAGCTTGCAACCCCGGAAGATTATTAATCGTCAATTTTCCTCGTGCGCCAGTGACCCACCCTTTCTCTTCAAAGCCCTTCAAGATACGGCTCACCACTTCACGAGTGCTGCCTAGATCTGCGGCAATTTCATGGTGAGTCATATTAACGGTCGTCCCCTGCGCGGCCATCGCAATCAGGTAGGCTGCAATACGCTCATCCATGCGATGGAAGGCAACGCTCTCCAAAACTGTGATCACTTCTGCCAACCGTCGAGAAACCAGCCCAAAGATAAAAGCGCTCCAAGGCTTTGACTCACTCATCCACTCAGAGGCCTGACGGGAGGGGATAATCACGGCTTCAACATCGGTCTCAGTTTCAGCAATCGCCGGGAAAGGGGTCTCACTCATGATGCATGAAGCGGTCAGGACACAACTATCACCCTGACCCACCCGATATAAAGTGATCTCTCGCCCCGATGCTGCAAGTTTATAAACACGCACTGTACCCGTAAAGACAAGTGCTAATTGAGCACATTCACTCCCTTCAGAGGCAATCGTCTGCCCGGCAGCAATGCTCACCAGCGTCGCACTGCGAAAGAATTTCTGGCGAAACTCCGGCGCCACATTCTCAAGCAGCGGAAACTGCTGGCTCAGGCGCGACTGCTGTTGCCGACTTTCAATCATAACGTTACAACCTGTAATTATTTAAACCTTTTCAATATAACGGCTATTTTAGCCACAACCAAGCCAATGATCGGTGATGAAGTGTTGATCTGCCTAATTCAGTTGAGCTACTGTGTTGTTAGCAGATGCAATATAACCATAACAACACAGACCATCTGGAAGAGGATTCAATGGCCACCACACCGCAAAACAGCTCATTTTTTCGCCGCTTTTTTGGCCCACGGCTACTCAAAAGCTGGCGACTATGGGGGCTGCTGCTCCTGCTAACCTACACGCTAGTGGGATTCTTTGGTGTTCCGTATCTTCTTAAAACACAGCTAATCGCTAAAACACCTGATTTTACAGACAGAGTGCTCACCCTTAAGCAGGTGAAGTTCAACCCTTTTGCGCTATCACTTTACATGCAAGGGGTTTCGCTGGCTGATCTTGATGGTGATGAATTGGTGGGGCTGGATGAACTCCATGTTAACTTTGAGGTGGAGTCACTCTTCCGCTGGGCGTGGACCTTTAATGAGATTCACTTCGCCGGACCGAGGTTCAATTTGCGTATTGATGAATCTGGTCAAACCACTTTTTCCGACCTGCTTGCGGATGATGAAAACACACCGGCACCCCAAAGTTCGGGGGACAGTTCAGAACTGCCAAGATTAGTACTGCACGCTTTTAAGGTGAGTAATGGGCAATTTGATTTTGAAGATCGCTCCATTGCAACCCCCTATCAACAACGCGTCTCACCGATTGCATTTGAGCTAACCGGTTTTTCTACACTACCAGAAAGAGAGGGGCCCTATGCCATTCAGGCAACACTGCCTGATGGTGCCGCGATTCGTTGGCAAGGTGAGGTCTCTGTTAACCCCATACGCTCCACCGGCAGTTTGGAAGTCGATCAATTTAATTTAACCACCGCTTGGCGTTATGCGCAGGATCAGTTACGTTTTGAGGTTGACCAAGGGTTGCTAGCGGCCTCAACGCAATATGATTTAGCAATGGGCAGCGCAGACTTAACACTGACTTTAGACCAGATGAAACTGGCCTTAAACGACATCATCATCCGCGATAAGAACCGCAGTGAACCCGACATCACGCTATCTGAAATAGCGCTTACCGGCGGGCAGCTTAACCTAGGCGAGCAGAAAGTGCAGTTTGACCAGTTGACTGTAGCTGGGGGCGAGGTCAACACCTTCCTTAACCCGCAGGGTGAAATTGATCTCGCGCGCCTCTTCTCGTCCATTGAGGCCGCACCATCCACTGAGAAAGAGAAAGAAGAAACCGCTCAAAAAGATGAAAATGGATGGCTAGTAGAATTAAACAAGGCGACAGTCACGGCCTTCAATATTGGCATGAATGACCAGAGCACCTCGCCCAATGCCGACCTTCGCATCGATGACATCACCATAAAGCTCGCCAATATCAGTAATCGGCAAGATGAGCGCTTTGCACTGAATGCCTCGCTCCTGATTAACCAAGAAGGCTCGCTCACACTTGAAGGTGAAGTGGGTGCCATCCCGGTGATGGCTGATCTATCACTTGCGCTAGAGCGTTTCCCGCTCAAAAGCATTCAACCCTACCTTAATACCAACACTCACCTGGATTTAAAATCGGGGCACGCTGCGTTCAAGGGGCAGCTCAGTTATATGGCACCCGAAAGCCCAGCCGAACTGCAGTTAACAGGGCGAGTTGCGATTTATGATTTCGCTGCGGGCAAACATAAAACCCGCGGCGAAGTGATCGCATGGAAGG
>JALSHQ010000366.1 GCA_026982145.1 Gammaproteobacteria bacterium
CTCTCTCTTGACCCACTGGCGCTACAGATCGCACCGGATCGCCTCGACATTAAAACCATTACCTTCGACAGACTCAAAAGTGAGTTGGTGGTCGCTAAAGACCAAACCATGAATATTGATGGTCTGATCAAGGAGAACCCAGCCGGTGAGCAGAGCGAGCCCGCTGCCGATAAGCCCTTCCCGATTACAGTGGAACAGGTGGTGTTGAAACGTAATGCCGTCTCCTTTACTGACAACTCGGTATCCCCCCGTTTTACTTTTCGGCTTAGCGAGCTTAAGGGTACGGTAAAAGGGCTCTCATCAGAAAACATTGCTCGCGCTGATGTGAACCTCAACGGAAAAATCGACGACTATGCGAAACTGAAAGTGTCTGGACAAGTAAACCCTTTAAGCGAAAACCTCTATACCGACCTTAAAATTGATTTTCTTGATTACGACATGAGTTCCTTCACCCCATACACCGGGAAGTTTATCGGCAAAGCCGTCGACAAAGGGCGCATGGGGCTGAACCTCGTCTACAAAATTTCTCAGCAGGAGTTGAAGGGCGACAACCATATCTTGCTTGACCAGTTCACGTTGGGTAGAAAAATTGAGTCTGAGGAGGCGACCAGCCTTCCGGTCGGGCTGGCCATTGCATTGCTTAAAGATGCCAACGGCCGCATCGATATCGATATGCCGATACGCGGCAATCTTGATGACCCCGAATTTGGCTTCATGCACCTGCTGCCACCTGCGTTGATGAACCTTGTGACAGGCATCGTCTCATCACCTTTTAAACTATTGGGAAAACTCGCAGGGGGCAGCGGAGATGATGAACTCGATCATGTGCTATTCGCGCCGGGAGAGAAGCAACTCACAGCCAGCCAACTGGAGCGGCTCAAAACGCTCGGCAACGTATTGCAGCAGCGCCCACAACTGAGCTTGGAAATTCGAGGGCAATATACTCCTCCTCTTGATAAGCCCGTACTCCAGCAACAGATGTTGCACTTGGCACTTCAGCTCCCCGCCGACGTGCCTACCGAGTCGGCAACGCTCACACAACTGGAAGCGTTTTATATCGGGCAAACGGATGTTGAGCGCTTAGCGGCCATTAAAGCTGAAAATAGCCACCTGCCTGAAGGGGCTGAAGAGGGCGACGCTAAAGTGCTTGATCAAACTGCTTACAAAGCTGCACTTTATCAAGCAGCGGTTGAGATGCAGCCTTTGGTGGAAGCCGATCTACGCGACCTAGCATTGGCACGTGCCAACCATATTCGCAATGCGCTAGTCGAAAACAGCGGCCTCGCGAGCGAGCGGGTTTTCATACTGGAGGTCGGTGAGGTTGCATCAGAAGCTGAGCAGATGATTCGCGCTCAGTTTGGTCTTGGTGCCAGCTAAATCACCGACTTAAGGAACCCACTGAGTTCTGAGTCAACAGCCGCGCATAGCGTGCGCGGTACGTTTACTTAGCTGGGGAACAGCACTCAACCCGATTTCTGTTGTGCTACCTGCTGCAACAGTGTTTCCATGCGCGCCATGCGCTGCTCCATCGATTCGGTTTTTACTTTGATGGTCATAATATCCCCAGCGGTGCCCTCACCCTCTTCTCGATTATGCTTTTCATGCTCTTCCTGCATCACGTCGAGTACCACACCGATCATCATATTAAGAAAAACAAATGCCGTTAAAAAGATAAATGAAAGGTAATATGCCCAACTATAGGGGAACACATCCATCGTCTCATACATCACATCAGTCCAATCTTCAAAGGTTGCGACACGGAATAGCGTCAACATCGAGATACTGATATCGCCCCATAGAACAGGGTTAATTTTTTCAAACAGAAAACTACCGATTGCGCCATAGATATAAAAAATAATAAACATCAGCAACACAACATAGCCGATGCGCGGAATCGCCTTGACCAATGCATCCATCAAGATACGCATCTCCGGCACCATGGAAACCAGACGCAGCATCCGGAAAATACGCAGCAAGCGCGCCAGCAATACCAGCTCGCTCTCATCAATGGGGATCAGGCTTGCCGTCACGATAATAAAATCGAAGATGTTCCACCCTTTTTTAAAGAAATCTCGCAGCCGCGGCTCAGCCGCCATACGAATCAACAACTCAATCAAAAAGAAAGCGGTCA
This sequence comes from Gammaproteobacteria bacterium, assembly GCA_026982145.1. Lineage (GTDB taxonomy): Bacteria > Pseudomonadota > Gammaproteobacteria > SZUA-140 > SZUA-140 > SZUA-76. Next base: position 2,132 of record JALSHQ010000366.1, read on the forward strand.
CCGCGACATCAAAACCCTTGAGAACATTCATCCAGTGAGGCGCAATGTCATATGTCGAGGCGCCAATCATCATTGCCGACAGAATAATGATCGTGATCACAGCCATCTCGAAAATTTTGTTGCTCCGTATTGCAACAAAATGCTCTCTCCAGCCGGAAACATCTGAATTCATTGTTATGACTCCATTACGCTATTCACAAAAGATTGTCGCACCCCAAAAGCAGCGCTCTATTTTAGCCAGGCAAGGGGGAGCAGTGGAACGGTTTAAAGCGGAAAAAGTAGAAAGTATCCACCATCACTCATTTCAGCTCATTCGAGAAATGGTAGGAAAGTAGAACATCAGGAAAAAACAAGATGATTGGCTCCCCGGGGCGGACTCGAACCACCGACCAATTGATTAACAGTCAACTGCTCTACCAACTGAGCTACCGGGGATCAGTATTTGGCTGAGGCGCTATATTACTCATGCCCCCTGCCCGGGTCAATAGCCTCTCGAAATATTCTTGGCTTATCAATATAATAGGTAGCTCATGAGTGATAAGAAAACAGACCCAAATGAAGAGGATGATGCGACGCTGTTTCGACAAAGTGTGGCCGATGCACGCCCATTGGCGCAAAAAAACACCGTGCAACACCCACCACGAACCACGCCTGCCTCAATCCGACGGCGTCAATGCCCAGAAAAGGAACCCACGCCGCTGCAAGACCGACTCTCGGATGAATATCGGCTTGAAACGGTCGCAGCGGGTGATGCGCTATTTTTCAGCCGCCCCGGGCTAAAACGTAGCGTGGTTAAGAAATTACGTCGTGGCCAGCTCCCTATTGATGCTGCGCTTGATCTGCACGGCATGGTGGTCACTGAAGCACGCGAAGCACTGCAGGCGTTCATCGACGAGTGCCAAACGAGCAGCACCCGCTGCACACGCATCGTTCACGGCAAAGGACACGGCTCTTCCAGCCACTATCCGGTGCTCAAAAATAGGGTCAACGGCTGGCTAAGAGAGATTGATGCAGTACTCGCCTTCTGCTCTGCTCAGCCCAAAGATGGCGGCACTGGAGCGCTCTACGTACTGTTGAAAAAACGGGGTTCTAACTTTTCGCCCCTAATTTGAGCGCGCGTTCACGCCCTTTCTCACGCAGCTCGGCATCGCGTTCTCCGCTCCACGCCGCGTCACGCCCCGGCCACCCCTGAGTGTGACGCAACACCAGTTGGCTCAGTACGCGAATATGGTCATCACGCTCATTCAGTGCCGGGATATAGAAAAACTCACCGCCACCAGCGCCCATAAACGCTTCGCGGTTTTCAAGATCAAGCTCCTCAAGTGTCTCGACACAATCAGCCGAGAAGCCGGGCGAGATCACATCAACACGCTTAACCCCCGCCTTGCCCCACTCTTTAAGTGTTTTATCGGTGTAAGGCTGCAACCACTCCTCGCGGCCGAAGCGGGACTGAAAGCTGACAAACCACTCATCTTCAGTCAATTCGAGCCGCTCAGCCAGCAGACGCCCCGTCTTCTGACACTGACAGTAATAGGGGTCTCCCGCCAACAGCGTGCGCTTAGGCATGCCGTGGAATGACATCAACAGTCGCCCTTCGCGCCCATAACGCTTCCAATGCTCACGTACAGTATTGGCCAGCGCACCAATATAGCCCGCATCGTCATGGTAGTGATTAACCATCCGCATTTCAGGAATTTTGCGCCATTTATTGAATACCGCCGCGACCGC
>JALSHQ010000367.1 GCA_026982145.1 Gammaproteobacteria bacterium
TCGCTGGCTTAAATCCAAGCCTGACAACGTAGAGTTCATCCGCTTACCCGTCATTCTGCGTGAAAATTGGGCCATCCACGCACGTGCTTTTTTTGCCGCTCAGGCGCTAGGCAAACTTGATGTGATTCATAAACCTCTATTTGAAGCGCTCCACAATGAGAAGCGCCGCCTCAACAGTGAAAAGCGCCTCATGGAATTTTTTGCTGAGCACGGCATCAGCAATGACGACTTCCTGAGCGCATTCAAATCTTTCAGTGTCAGCAGCAAAATGAGGCGCGCCAACAAGTACGCCAGTAAATATGGCGTTCAAGGCACCCCGACGGTGGTGGTCAACGGTAAATACCGCATCGATACCGGCATGGGCAAGCAGGGTTTCCGCGGCGTGATCAAAACCATCGACCATTTAATTAAGATTGAAGACAACTCTTGAGACATTTAGTGGCCATATAAAAATAGCATAGGCAAAAACAGCCTCTTGGAGGCCTTTGTGCGCAAATTTATTTTCGTGCAAAGGTCTCATACTCATAAAAAGTTTAAACTAAATGCTCTATTGAATTTTCAATGTGCCGCTACCATCCATAGTTAATAACTGCGACACACTATTTTTTAGTCTGCGCAACCGCTCAAACCCGCTTTATTTCCAACCCGGTGATTAAACAGACGACATGCAAATAGCTGCCAACCCCGATCTACCTACCTTAACGAAGCAGGAGCGCAGCTGCATTAAGCTCCTGAGCTTCAATATTCAGGTCGGCATGGCATCCACCCACCTGCATCATTACATCACCCACTGCTGGAAGCACCTGCTGCCGCATACCCGTTCTTTCGATAACCTTGACCGCATTGCCAGCCTCATCGGCGAATTTGACCTTGTGGCACTGCAAGAGGCCGATGGTGGCAGCTTGCGCAGCTTTTTCGTCAATCAGGTGGAATATCTCGCCAAAAAAGCCGATTTCCCACACTGGCACCAACAGACCAACCGCAACTTGGGCAAATTTGCCCAGCATAGCAACGGCCTGCTCAGTAAATATAAACCCTATCAGGTCACCACTCACAAACTACCCGGTCTGTTCCCCGGCCGCGGCGTGATGGAAGCGCGCTACGGCACTCCGGAAAACCCGCTAATTATTTTGATGGCACACTTAGCGCTCAGCAAAACAGCGCGCACCTATCAATTCAACTTCATTAGCAGCCTCGTCAACCAGTTTGAACATGTGGTGGTGATGGGGGATTTGAACTGCCAGCCTTGCAGTGAAGAGATGGAAATGCTGCTGCGCGACACCCACCTCTCTCGTCCAAGTGCAACTCATAACACTTACCCGAGCTGGCAGCCCAAACGCAATATTGACCATATCCTCACCACTCGCTCAGTGAAAATTCGCAGCATTGAAGTGATCAACGAGTCCCTCTCTGACCACCTGCCACTCGCCGTCGAAATCCAAATTCCACCATCGGTAACGCTGCGTAACACCTAAACGCTCACCACTACGACAGGTTCACTTTTATAGCGGGCAGCGGCGTTCAAACATCCCGCCCGGCTGCCGCTAATCTTCTACACCAACTGACAACCCGTGGGTTATGTTAACCCTGCTATTTCAATGGGAAAAAGATGAGCCAATCCGCCCCGAGCCTTTCAACAACCGCTGTGAATTCACCCCAAAACAGTGCGCTGCTAACACAGACGCTCAGTTCGATGAGCCGCGTCATCCTCGGCAAAGAGGAGACGCTGCGCCTCGCCCTCACCTGCCTGATGGCGCGCGGCCACTTGCTGATTGAAGACCAACCCGGCGTGGGCAAAACAACCCTTTCTCACCTGTTGGCGCGTGTACTGGGGCTTGATTTTCAGCGCATTCAATTTACCAGCGATATGCTGCCTGCCGACATCCTCGGCGTGTCAGTTTACGATCAAAATAGCGCCCGCTTTAAATTTCATCCCGGCCCTATTTTTGCGCAGTTAGTGCTGGCCGATGAGGTCAACCGCGCCACCCCCAAGGCACAGAGCGCGCTGCTGGAGGCGATGGAAGAGCAGCAGGTGACCACCGAGGGGGAGAGACACCTGCTGCCGTCGCCCTTTTTTGTGATTGCGACTCAAAACCCCAGCAGTCAGGTTGGCACTTTTCCGCTACCGGAATCACAGCTTGACCGCTTTTTGATGCGCCTTGAAATGGGCTACCCCGACCAAGCGCATGAAAAAGAGCTGCTCAAAGGGCGTGACCGCCGCGAAGTATTGAAGGACCTTGAAGCCACCATCACCCCTTCGCAGTTACTGGCCATTCAGCAACAGGTGCCGCAGGTGCATGTCTCCGACGCGCTGATCGACTACCTGCAAGCAATTCTCAGCTTTAGCCGCCAGAGCCCCTATTATCTGCACGGCCTGTCACCACGCGCAGGGATCGCAATGCTGCGCTGCGCACAGGCTTGGGCGATGCTCAACGATCGTGACCACCTGCTACCCGAAGATATTCAGGCGATCCTGCCCGCCACCACCAACCACCGCCTGCAACCCTCGGCCGAGTTCTCGGGCATGGACAAAGATGAGGCCATATCACACCTGCTGACAGTGCCGCTCGATTAGTCCCGCCTCGCCCGCTGACAGATGAAATACCTGCCGCCCTCAATTGAACAGCTCGCTGCACGTTTCTTCAATGTTGAACGACGCAGCGGCAACAGCCGCGACAATTCAGTCACCCTCACCCGGCGGCGCATCTATATTTTGCCCACTTATTACGGCCTGCTCTTCTCAATGCTACTCATGCTGTTGCTAGTGGGTGCGACCAACTACAACAATAGCCTCGGTTTTGTCTTAACATTCCTGCTCGCCAGCGTCGGGCTGGTCTCTATTCTCCACACCTATCGCAACCTGCACCACCTCAAAGTCAGTGCGGGCAAAGCAAAGGCGACCTTTTGTGGCGCAACGGCCAGCTTCCAACTGCTGCTTGAGAACCCCGGAAAAAATCGGCGTAACACAATCTGCGTTCGCTTCAAAGGCCAGCTGCCCGCAGCCATTAACCTTTCACCCAATGAGACTACCGAGATCAAACTCACCACCCCCGCCACCCAGCGCGGTTGGCAGCCGCTGGAAAAAATCACCGTCGATACGATCTACCCATTGGGGCTGTTTCGCGCATGGACGCATGTCTCGCTGCCCAAATCGTGCCTTGTCTACCCACGCCCGGCAACCCAAGCGTTACCCCCTATCAGCACCGGCGATGGCACAGGGAAAAGTAGCCCCCAAAATGGGGGAGATGATTTTATCGGCTTTCGCAGCTACCAACCCGGTGACTCACCACGCCACGTCAACTGGAAGGCCGCCGCCCACAGTGAGGCGCTACTCACCAAGCGCTTCGGCGGCAATGAATCGGATGAGCAGTGGTTTGAGTGGGCGTCACTGCAGGGTCTCGATACAGAATCCCGCCTGAGTCAGTTATGTCGCTGGATCATCGATGCCGAGCAGCGTGGTCACCACTACGGCCTGCGGCTGCCCAGCAGCACCATTCAACCCGGGCAAGGCGGCGACCATCAACACCGCTGCCTTAAACTGCTAGCGCTGTTTGACCGACCATAAGCTGCTTGTGATGAAAAAGCACCGGCTTCATCTCACCCCCTCTCGCGAGACAACCATGTGGCTACTGGCCTCGCTACTGCTCGCGTTTGCACCTCACACATTACGCCTGCCGCTGGCAGTTTCCGCCCTCTGCCTGCTCTTTGGATTGTGGCGCTTTTCAATTGAGCGACGTACCACAACCACGCTGCCACACCGTCTGACGCTCACGCTACTGCTCTGCACCACACTCGTCATCGTCTATCTCCATTACGGCACACTGTTGGGGCGTGACGCCGGGATCTCACTGCTCGCAACAATGCTGGCGCTTAAGTTACTGGAAATGCGCTCGGTGCGCGATTATATCGTGGTCATTTTTCTCGGCTATTTTCTGGCCATCACGTTGGTGCTTTATAACCAGACGCTGCCGATGGCCGCCTATATGATCGTGGTTGCCTTCATGCTCACCGCCACGTTGGTTAACCTTAACCAACAGCCGAAAAACAGATCGATCACCCTCAATGTAAAGCTCACCGCAAAACTTTTTGCCCAAGCGCTGCCACTCATGTTGATCCTCTTTTTTCTCTTCCCCCGCATCCCGGGACCGCTGTGGTCACTGCCTGATGATGCACATAGCGGCACCACTGGCATCAGCGAGTCGATGTCGATGGGGAGCATCAGCAACCTCAGCCAATCGAATGCCATCGCCTTTCGCGTCGCTTTCGATGATGAAGTGATCGAGAACAACCTCAGCTATTGGCGCGGCCCAGTGCTATGGCAAACCGATGGTAAAAACTGGCTTCGAGGAACGAGCCAAGCAACTCAAAGCAACGTCAGTTATCGCCCTAAAGGCAAACCGATTAGCTACACCGTGACCCTTGAACCGCACCATCAAAAGTGGCTCTATGGGCTAGACCTGCCTGCCACTGTGCCCGCAGGTGCCACCCTTAACCGTGACTTCCAGCTTCTCACCCCGTCCAAAATCAACGAGTTAAAGCGCTACCGGTTAACCTCATACAGTGAGTATGAAACGGGTTCATTAACCGCTGATGAAATGCAGCGTGCGCTGCAGCTCCCACTCAATAAAAACCACCGTGCGCAAGCGCTTGGCCAGCAGTGGCGACAGCAGCTACGCGAACCTGAAGCCGTTGTGCAGCAAGCACTGCAATATTTTAATCAACAGCCGTTTACTTACACCTTGCAGCCACCACTCTTGGGGAACAACCCTGTGGACGAATTCCTGTTTAATACTCAGCAGGGTTTTTGCGAACACTACGCGGCCAGCTTTACAGTGCTCATGCGCGCAGCGGGTATTCCTGCGCGGATTGTGACCGGCTATCAAGGGGGGGACTTTAACCCTGTGGGCAACTACTTGATCGTGCGCCAACGTGATGCACACGCATGGGCAGAAGTGTGGCTTTCCGGCAAAGGGTGGGTGCGCATCGATCCGACCGCGGCAGTGGCACCTGAGCGGATAGCGCTAGGTGCCGAAACGCTGTTCTCAGAACTCTTTAATCGCCCATCAACAATACAATTTAACAATGCCTTTTTAGCCAACCACTGGCTAAAACTTCGTTACGGTTGGGACAGTTTGAATAACAGCTGGAACCAGTGGGTGATCGGCTATGATGCCTTGAAACAGTCCCAACTGCTGTCACGCTTCGGCATCGACTCAATCAAGCAGATGGCGATCGTAATGGCCGCGGCCATCATAAGTATCATGACAATACTGCTACTGCTCTCCACTCATCGCAACAGAAAACAGCGCGATTCAATTTCACTCGCCTATCAACATTTCTGTCAAAAACTCGCGTCCATTGGCTTACCGCGATTGCCACATGAAGGACCCGTTGATTTTACACAGCGCATCATTCATGCGCGCCCAGACCTTGAGCCTCAAGTCACACAGATCAATGAACTCTATATTGCACTTAAATATCGGCCGCGCCATACTCAGCAGCAGATCAAAATATTGCAACGGCAGGTTCGACAGCTCAAACTTTAACCCCTCAAAATAGGACAAAGCGCATGGCTCCAAAACTCGAACAAATCAGCGCTGGCAGTAACCTCAAGGGTGAAATTGTTTCAATGCTTGAGAGCAACAACATGTTCACCGATTTTGAACGCCAAGAACTGCGCACTTTGGCCGACTACTGCCAACCATATCTGGCTCCCAAAGGTACGATTGTTTTTAATGAGGGCGATCCTCCCAGTTATCTCTGCCTGTTGGTTGAAGGGAAATTGAGTGTCCTCAAAGATGCCGATGATGAAAAAAGTAAAAAGCTGGTCGATGTGCGCCCCGGCAAAACCATTGGTGAAATGTCGGTCATTGACGGCTTGCCCTATTCAGCGTCGGTCAAAGCCGCTGAAGCCTCAAAACTGATTCTGATCACAAAAGATAATTTTACTAAAATCGCTGAAGATCACCCGCGCCTTGGGGTCAAAATTCTATGGGAATTTTCCCAACTGCTGAGCCTGCGCCTACGCCAAACCAGCGGAAAATTGATTGATCTGCTCTAATCGGCAATTTGACCCCATTTTCATCAATGATGGCGTTGCCGCCATAGAGCAATAAAGATAGACTCGATGCTATATTTTCAACCCCCCTCGGAGAAGTTTCATGCGTAAAATTGTTTCAACCCTTGCACTCACGAGTGCACTGATGTTCACTGTTTCTGCCAACGCTGCGGAGCACGTTATTAAAATGCTCGACTCCGATGCTGATGGCAATATCATGATGTTTGAGCCGGCCTTCATTAAGGTGAACAAAGGCGACACCATCAAGTTTATCTCTACTGACCCCGGCCATAACAACATCTCTCGTCACATCCCCGAGGGCGCTAAGAACTGGAAAGGTGAAGTGAGCCACGATGTCACTATTACGGTTGATGAAGAGGGTGTCTATCTCTATGAGTGTGACCTGCATAAATTCCTCGGCATGGTCGGGGTGATTCAGGTCGGCGAAGCCAAGAACCTCGCAGCTGCCAAGGTGGCCGCTGATAAACTCACCGCAGGCATGGCGATGGGTGCTGAGCGCATGACCGATTACCTTTCACGCGTTAAATAAAACCGACGCTCAACACCAGCTCTGCAATGGGGCTGGTGTTTTAGTTTCAGCCAACCGGCTCATCTCCCCAGCGCGGCAGCAGTGTATGCTCGATCTCCAGATGATCGAGGATGCGAGCCACGACAAAATCAACCAGATCATCAATCGTTTTAGGCGCTTGGTAAAAACCGGGGTTTGCCGGCAGTATTAATACCCCTAAGCGCGCTAGCTTTAACATGTTCTCTAGGTGGATCGCTGAAACGGGTGTCTCGCGGTGCACCAAAATCAGCTTGCGCTGCTCTTTAATCGCAACGTCCGCCGCGCGCTCCATCAGGGAACGACTCGCTCCGTTTGCCACTGCCGACAACATTGCGCTGGTACAGGGGCAGACCACCATCGCACGTGAAGCACCCGAGCCACTCGCGACCGGCGAGCTCCACTGCTCCTTGCCGTACACTTTCAACTGTTCTGGCTGCGCATTGTACAGTTCACTAAAATAGGCTTGCATCTCACGCGGACGGCTGGGCACTTTGAGTGCTGTCTCCATCGTCAGCACCACTTGCGCAGGCGATGAGACCATTAAATAGACTTGCTCACCCGCACCGATGAGCGATTGCAACAGCCGCAATCCGTACTGTGCGCCCGAGGCACCGGTCATGGCCAGCGTAATCGAGTCACGGCTCATTTCGCCTCCAGCGCATCAATCAATTTTTGATGAATGCCACCAAAAGCACCGTTACTCATCACCAACAGGTGCGTGCCCGCTTGCGCCCTATGAGTGACTAGGTGAACGATGCGCTCGACCGTATCCGCCACTTGCGCTGCTTTACCAATCTCTGCGGCAATCTCTTTCATCGACCAATCAACCCCTGCGGGCTGAAAGAGCACCACCTCATCCGCCAGAGCAAAGGCCGCTGCAAGTGTTGGATTATGAACGCCCATCTGCATCGTATTTGAGCGTGACTCCAATATCGCGATGATCCGTTCTGTACCAACCTGTCGGCGCAGCCCCTCCAGCGTCATCGTAATCGCGGTGGGGTGATGGGCAAAATCGTCATAGATATGAATGCCGTTGATCTCGCCGCGTTTTTCCATGCGCCGTTTCACATTTTTAAACTCAGCCAGCGCATCGATCGCATGGTGAACCATCACCCCGGCATGGCGCGCAGCAGCAATCGCCGCCAAGCCATTATTAATGTTATGTTGCCCCATCAACGCCCACTCGACCCGCCCCTGCCGCTTACCTTTAAAGCAGACATCAAAACCACCGCCGTCCGCGGAGAGATTTTGCGCCGACCAACCCGCGGGTGTTGAAAGCGCCTCGACGGGTGTCCAGCATCCTTGTGCCAGCACCTCCTGAATATTGTCATCACTGCTTGGCGCAATGATTAAACCATTCTGCGGCACCGTACGCACTAGGTGGTGAAACTGCCGTTTGATCGCATCGAGATCATCAAAAATATCGGCATGATCAAACTCAAGGTTATTCAAAATCAAAGTGCGCGACTGATAGTGAATAAACTTGGAACGCTTATCGAAAAAGGCGGTGTCATATTCATCCGCTTCAACGACAAAAAATGGCGCGTCACCCAGCCGTGCTGATATCCCAAAGTTTTTGGGGATGCCCCCAATTAAAAAGCCCGGTTTCAGTTTTGCGTATTCAAGAATCCACGCCAACATGCTGGAGGTGGTCGTTTTGCCATGCGTGCCAGCGACCCCAAGCACCCAACGATCACGCAAGATATATTGCGCTAGAAATGCAGGCCCCGAGATATATTGCAAGTTACGGTCAAGCACAAACTCAACCATCGGGTTGCCGCGTGACATCGCATTGCCAATCACCACCAAGTCAGGTGCCGGGTCAAGCACGGCGGGGTCGTAACCATCCGCAAGCGTGATCCCTTCCGCTGCTAACTGGGTGCTCATCGGTGGGTAGACGTTGGTATCTGAGCCACTCACTTTGTAGCCGAGCTGACGCGCCAATAGCGCAACGCCACCCATAAAGGTGCCACAAATTCCTAAAATATGGATATGCATTTTGGTTCCCGCGCTACACAATTATCTTTAGGTCACAGGCACTGCTGTGGCGACTTCCGGGCTGAAAAATAGCGTGCGCATCACACGGTATGAAAGGAAGATGTAAAAGAATGCGATGATCAGCGCCATCCAGATCGAGGTATCCAACCCATGCTTAAAAATAGTGGCAATGATCGCCACCTGCCAGATAAGCCATGCCCATAGCAGTATTGTTGCAATCACAATAAAAAAAGTACCGCCGTCCCCGGCACCATACTGCTGCATCATCAGCAGTGGCCACAGCAATAGTTCTAGCAAGGCGATGCAGCCCGCCATCGCCGTCAACACCTGCACATAGCGCTCGGTAAAGTCACGCACCCACAACACAATATAGGCTAACCCTGCCAATATCAGTGTGTCGACAACCGCAACCTGCGTTGCAATGCCGAGCCCTTTTTCACCTTCCGTTAACATTAACGCAACCATGCCATAAGCCAGCAAAGTGAACGACATGAGTAGCTTTGAAGATGGTAAATCCTGTGGTGCTGCCTTGAGACGGCAGATATCAATAAACCGTAAAAGAATCTTGCCCACGTTACTCCCCGCTTGTCATTCCAGCTAAAAACCCACTCGAGAGCTGCATCATAACGCGAGCATCATTGAAAAAAAACACCCGTCAAAACCCTTGAAAAAGTAATGATACAATCCATTGCCATCACCCACTATACCACTCGCACTCGACTGCGCGTATATTGTTCTGATGTGGCAATCTATCGAAAATGCGATCACTCAGGCGGGTGGTCAACCCTTTATCATCCAGCGGCGTAGCACCATTGGTGGTGGCTGCATTAACCAAGCCTTTCTGCTGGCGGGCAATCAACAGCGCTACTTCGTAAAGCTTAACCATGCTGATAGCCTAGCCATGTTTGAAGCAGAGCAAGCGGGGTTGCAAGCCATCATCGACAGCGCCACTATCAAAGCGCCGCAACCCCTCTGCAGCGGTGTTGCAGGCAACCGCGCCTTTTTAGTGATGAGCTATATCGACAGCACTGGAGGAACCAGCAACCCCGCAGCGCTTGGTGAACAGCTCGCAGCCATGCACCAACAACGCTTCAACTATTTCGGCTGGCAGCAGCACAACACGATCGGCTCAACGCCACAACTCAACCCACCCACGCAACATTGGGTCGATTTCTGGCGGACGCAGCGCCTTGGTTTTCAACTCAAACTCGCCGCACAAAATGGCTTTGGTGGTTCACTCCAATCAGAGGGAGAGCAATTGATGGTAGCACTCGACGGGCTCTTCGACGGCTACACAGCGCAACCATCACTGCTGCACGGGGACTTATGGTCAGGCAACTACTGCTTCGCTCACGATGGCACGCCTGTTATCTTCGACCCCGCCTGTTATTACGGTGACCGAGAAACCGACATG
>JALSHQ010000368.1 GCA_026982145.1 Gammaproteobacteria bacterium
GGGGAGAATAGGAACAATCACCACGGTCAGTGCAATGGCGACCATTAGGCGTATTCTGGCAGGGATGATACGTGCGCCAAAGATAGGTACAACGGCCATAAATGCAGCAATCCTAGCGAATGGCCAGAAATAACTGGTCACAAGATTAATTAACTGTTCATCAGTGAAATTCACAGTGGAAAGGTCTCAACCATTTTTATCACCCGATCGCCGCCGGGATGCTTTCGATCAGTTGGCGCGTGTAGGTTGTCATCACCTGCAATATCCACGGGCCAGCGATCAACATCACAACAAAGGTCACTAATAGCTTGGGAATAAAGCTAAGTGTTGCCTCGTTAATCTGAGTAGCCGCTTGAAACATGCTGATCATTAAGCCAACAATCAATGCAGGAATCAGCAATAGAGAAATAATGACAATAGTAACTTCAAGTGCGGCCCTGCCTATGGTCAGTACATATTCTGGGGTCATACTATCTACCTCACCATGCCGGTCACATGTAAAAACTTGAAGCCAGAGTTCCCATAATTAACCCCCAGCCATCAACCAGCACAAACAACATTAATTTAAAGGGTAGTGAAATAATCAATGGTGACAACATCATCATCCCCATTGCCATTAAGACACTCGCCACCACCAGATCTATAATTAAAAAAGGGATAAAAATCATAAACCCAATCTGAAAAGCTGTTTTCAATTCACTGGTCACAAAAGCGGGCAGCAACATAGAGAGAGGGACATCATCATAAGACTCGATATCTTCATTGCCAGAGAGACTTGCAAATAAGTTAAGATCACTATCTCTTGTTTGCGCCAGCATGAACTTTCTAAACGGTTCAATGGCATTCTTCACCGCATCTTCAGCCTCAATTTTCTCTTCCATATAAGGCTTCACGCCCGCTTCATAGCTCACCTCAAAAACAGGCATCATAATAAATATGGTAAGAAATAGTGCGAGCCCAACCAGCGTTTGTGTTGTTGGGGTCTGTGCGGTACCCAATGCTTGGCGTAAGATAGCAAGTACGATGATAATGCGAGTAAAGGAGGTCATCATCATCAAGCCCGCTGGCAATAGCGTTAGCACTGTCATCAATGCCAATATTTGAATGCTTAGGGTATAAGTCTCACCACCGTTACTTGCAGGTGAAACCGTGAGCGCTGGCATTCCAACATCTGCCGAGACCGTCACCATGGGTAGAATAGAAAACAATAGTGCTGCAAACAGGCGAATCATGACTCTTCTCGCTTATCAACCTGCTGCTTGAGGTGATTAATAAAACCTTTACTATTCTTATTTCTGGCCTCTAGATCGCCTTCACTGCTGATGTTCTTTTCCAGGACGTGTAATGTGCGAACATTGCCGGGAGAGATGCCTATAAGCACCTGCACTTCCCCAGCTTGTACGATGACAATTTTCTCACGCTGGCCAACAGTAATGCCGGCAACCACTTTTAAATTACCACTTGAAACTCCACCCAAGCTGCCAAAGCGCTTCATCATCCAGCCTGCGCCTACAATCATAAGAAGCACAACTAATAGTGCTGCAACGATTTGCAATATGTTCCCGGCGCTCATTACATCAGGTGTTTTTTGAACTTCTATGGCTGTCTCAGCTGCCAATAGAGGGAATGGAAGCATCAGAAACCATAATATATAAAACTTAATTGATGTCATCACTTCACCACGATTATTTAAGCTTTTTAACGCGCTCTTCAGCACTGATAACATCCGTTAGACGCACCCCAAATTTTTCATTTACAACGACAACTTCACCGTGTGCGATCAGCGTTCCATTCACGATAACATCCATTGGCTCACCCGCCAGTCGATCCAGTTCAACGACTGAACCTTGATTAAGCTTAAGCAGGTTTCTGATATTAATTTTGGTACGTCCAATTTCTACAGAGACAGTGACTGGGATATCAAGAATCATCTCAATATTTTCTTCCATTGCGCTCGCCGCTGAAACATCTGACTGAAGGTTTTGGAAGTCAGCGGGTGCGGCAACTTCCGCTTCAGAGTCTGCTTGCTCATTCATGGCTGCTGCCCAATCATCACCGACATCATCATTACTTTCTGTTGTATCATTCATGCTGACTACCCCATCACTGTTCTAAGCTGCTTCGTGCTTTCGGCGACGACCCGTTCGGTTATTTTGATTGCATTTTTCCCATCTGACACACCGAAATTGCCCCTGAATACAGGGATATCTTCGACGCGAATAGTGACTTTCTCTGGCATATCAATCGGGATAATGTCACCCGCTTTAAGTGCATTGAGATCATTTAACGTAATCTCAGTCTCGGTTAGCAAACTGCTAATTTCGACACCTGCTTCTTTAATCTCTTCTACTAAGGCAACTGCCCAGCGGTCGTCATTATCATCACGATCACTCTGCACACCTGCATCCAATAATTCCCGAATCGGTTCAACCATCGAATAAGGCAGCGTCACGTGAAGATCTCCACCACTCCCTTCTAATTCAATATGAAATGTTGTCACCACGACCACCTCACTTGGGGTAACAATGTTTGCAAAGTGCGGGTTAACCTCCATTCCCTGAAACTCGAAGTTAACCGGCATCACTGGGTGCCATGCCTCTTTCATATCTTTGAAACTTAGGTCTAGTATTAATTGGATAATGCGCTGCTCCGTCGGGGTAAACTCTCTACCTTCTATTTTGGCGTGAAATTTACCTTCGCCGCCAAAGAAGTTATCGACCACTGTGAATACCAATTTGGGGTCAAATACAAATAATCCGGTGCCTCGTAGTGGCTCCATTTTGATAAGATTTAAGCTTGCTGGAACAAAGAGGCTATGAACATATTCTGAAAATTTCAGCATCTGAACATTTCCCACCGAAATCTCCGCAGTACGTCTTAACATATTAAACAAGCTGACTCTAAAGTGACGTGCAAAGCGCTCGTTGATCATTTCAAGCGTGGGCATGCGCCCACGTACAATTCTGTCCTGGCTATTAAAATCATATTCATGCGCCGAGCCATTATCTAAAATCTCATCATCTTCTGAGTCGATATCACCACCAGAAACACCATGAAGCAGTGCATCAATCTCATCTTGCGTTAACAGATCATTTACGGACATGGAATTTCCCTCTGTTACTGCATTACAAAGCCGGTAAAATAAAGCGCCTCGACATCATTTTTGTCGCCCTCTTCCTTGAGGATCTCGCGAAGCTCTTTCAATGCGAGCTCGCGTAGTTTTTGTTTTCCAGCTGCGTTGGTAATCATTTCGAAATCAAGATCACTAAACAGCACAAGAAAATTATTTTTAATTTTTGGCATGTGCGCAGTAATGGCATCAATGACATCTTGGTCCCGCGCCATCACTTCAACATTGATCTGTAGATAACGGATCTGATTATTGTTGATAAAATTAACTACAAATGGCGCTTCAAAAACGAGATAAATTGCGGGCTGCTTTTCTTTATCATCCTTCTCTTTTTTTGATTTCTTTTCCTCTTTCTTCGCTTCACTTCCATCGCTGCTTACTTCTTCCGTCGCTGGAGATACACCTGCAAAATAGAGCGTGGCAGCAACGCTACCGCCAATCGCTAAAATCACTAGCAGTACAATGACCAGAACCATCAGAAGATTTCCCTTCGGCTTCTTTGGAGGTTCTTTTTGCTCAACTTCTTCTTTTTCTTCCTCTAGCGGCATAACAGGTTCCCTTTCAAAATCGATTTAAAGGCATATTCCTTCGCTAGCAATGCAATCATCACGCCACCAGAAACAAACAAAATTAATCGTTAAAAATCATATAGATAATAACGACCAACCGAAGGGTGACAAGAAGTTGACAGCGAAAAATGAGCGAAGATAAGCCCACCTGTCGAAAGGGTGACGCAGAGCAAGAGGAGTACAGGAAAGTGAACCGCCGTTTTTTAACGCCAGCCTAATAGCGAATAACTTGATCGCTGTGTTGAAGGAACTTCTGGTTAAGCTAAATCGAGCCTACGGTGTCGTGCCGCATCAAACAAATAGCCCCTTCACTAAAAGAGGGGCTAGTGAACTCGTCAGCCGTGATGAATAGTGTCTTGCAGGTTAGCTAGTCGCCGCCGTGACCCAGAACTTACCTGCATCAACAGAAACCACGACGACGGTAGTACCTGCGCTGATCTCTTTATCTACTGACCCCATATCGATTTCTACTTTCCATTCGATGCCGGAGTAGCGGGTGACGCTAGGCTGAGTGGCGCTAAGGTCATTTTCCAACCTGAATTTTAAGCCAATAATATCACTGCTATTATCTTTTTTAGGCGGTTTACTATTACGTTGAATGTGCTTTAAGGGCTTCCACAGTGCCGCCGAGATAAGCACTGAACTCAATGTAAATGTGGCGATACTGGCCAACCACGTGGCGGGCACCAGCCCAAACCAAATCGCACCACCCGTCATCAATGCACCCAGACCAATAAACAAAATAAACCCTGTTGAAAACCCCAATGCTAACGCTTCAATAATCAACAATAAAAAGCCAACGCCGAACCAGAAGCTGTAAATATTGTCATTAAAGTAATCGATCATCTCTGGCTCGCTCTTTTATCAACGGAAAATGCTTCGCTTTGATTCATTGCGCTCACAATCGCAACGGCCTCAGCCACGCTTGAGCCCGCTTCACTGGACTTTCCATCCATCAAGACGATCGTAGACTCTTTCGCAATCGCCTCTTTTGCTTGAATCGCCAGCGTGGCCAAATCAAGCTGCACCGCCTTCTGCCCTGGCGAGCTGTCTGCCGCCTCACCAACCACATGAATAGCGCTCGCCTTTGCCTCGGCGACTAATGTAATCGCTTTCGCTTCGCCCTCAGCTTGTAAAATCTGTTCCATACGTTCCGCCTCAGCCGCCAGCACCTTGGCCTGTTTATCACCCTCTGCCACATTGATCGCAGATTGACGCTCACCTTCAGATTCCAAAATCATGGCGCGCTTGTCACGCTCAGCTTTCATCTGTCGTTCCATCGCTTCGAGTACACTGCGAGGAGGTTCGATATCCTTGATTTCATAGCGCAGCACCTGCACACCCCACGGGCCAGCAGCCTCATTAATCGCATCCACAATGGCTATATTTAATAGGTCACGCTCTTTGAAGGTTTTATCAAGATCCATTTTTCCGATCTCAGAACGCATTGTCGTCTGCGCCAGTTGAGTGACGGCAAAATGGTAAACCTCAACACCATAACTTGCTTTGTATGGATCAATCACTTTGAGGTATAGCACCCCATCAACGGTTAGCCCGATATTATCTTTGGTGATCGCGGCCTGACTCGGCACATCTATCGCTTGCTCTTTAAGGGTGCGAATGTGTGCAATCTTGTCGATAAAGGGGATGATAAAATTCAGCCCGGCAATCAGTGTGGCGTTGTACTTTCCAAAACGCTCAATCACAAATGCACTATTTTGCGGCACAAACTTAATGGATGTCTTGAGCAAGACAATGACGACGATTGCCAAGCCCGTCCAAAAACTAAACAGTAAACCCAACCCACCACCGGCTAATTGATCCATCACTCATCTCCTTGAAATTTTAATTTTCTGTTGGCCATCACCCTCATCAAGGGATTTTAAAGTTCCTCAGGATAAGTTTATTAAGGAGCCTCTGATTTAAACTGGCTCGACGCTGAATTAGCGCCTCTTTAATTCCAAAATTTTATCGTACCATTGACGAAGCTCACTCAAATTACGAGATGTATATTGATTTCTAGTGTCATCGTGCTCACTTGGGCTTAGGGTGGCCTCTGAACGTCTACCTTTGTTAAAGACACCACTTTTGTGAATTGCCTATGTCTTGATATAATAGTAGGATGCTCTTGAAACCTGCAATAGGTTTTTCTATTTAATATATGAGTCGCTAGCGGGAGTAAGAATTTCAAATATGGCTTTAGATCAACTCGAAGCGTTTTTAAAGAAAATGCAATCTGAACCTGCACTTAAAAGTGAGGTACTCGCAACATCAACTGCAGATGATGTTGCACGAGTAGCGCTAAAGCTAGGCTTTGAATTTTCAGGTGATGAATTATTGAGAATGTCAGGTAAGAAAGTTGGCAAGGTTACTGTTAGAAAAAACGATCTTCCTGGCGAGTATAATTAAACGATTTCTGAATGCCTGATTGCATCAAACACTAGACGCCATATTTGAAGTCAAAAGTATCTTGAGCCGGATGCCCCCTTTCTCTTGAATAAAACCGGCAATAGACAGTTTACCCATTCCCATTGAATAGCAATGCACAACTCATCCCGCGCACTTTCGCCCTCAATCCGCTTGCAGTCTATCCATAAACCCCTGTATACTCGCGGCACTTATCTGGGCGCCTGTGGTCATACGCCTTACTGCCATTCAATATTGCGGTAACAGATAACAGCACTGCAACTGCTCCCTGAGCTGGATCGCAGCGCACACCGAACTGAATAATCAGATCACCCCGCCTCAGACCGCACCAAACAGAACACTTTGGTAGGCGCGCTTTAGGAGCATATTAATAAATGTCGTTTAACACCCTCGGCCTTAAGGCTGAATTACTTCGTGCCATCGAAACACAGGGCTACACCACTCCCACTCCCGTTCAAACTCAAGCAATACCCGCGATCTTAAAAGGCGGTGATATCTTGGCCGGCGCGCAAACAGGCACGGGAAAAACTGCTGCCTTTACCTTACCGATGCTGCAGCGCCTGTCGGAAGGAAAACCTGAGGCCACCAAACGTAAGCGCCCGGTACGCGCCCTGATTTTAACCCCGACGCGCGAGCTTGCTGCTCAGGTTGCAGAAAGCACGCAAAACTACGGGAAAAACCTTGCGCTTAAGTCTACCGTGGTCTTTGGCGGCGTTAACATTAAGCCGCAAATAGACAAACTGCGTCAGGGTGTCGATATTATCGTCGCCACGCCGGGTCGCCTGCTTGATCATGCCAACCAGAAAACGGTAGACCTCTCTCAAGTTGAAATTTTGGTGCTGGATGAGGCTGACCGCATGCTTGATATGGGGTTCATCAACGATATTAAAAAGGTTTTGGCACTGCTCCCTGCAACACGTCAAAACCTGTTGTTTTCTGCCACCTATTCCAATGAGATCAAACGGCTCGCACAACAACTCCTGCACGAGCCTGTGCTGATTGAAGTTGCGCGCCAAAACATAGCGACTGAAACCGTATCGCAACTCGTACACCCAGTAGACCGCTCACGCAAACGCGAGCTGCTCACCCACCTCATTGATGATGGCGAATGGAAGCAGGTACTTGTATTTACCCGCACCAAACACAGTGCCAATCGTCTTAGCAAGCAGTTAGAACAGAGCGGTATTACCGCCGCCGCCATTCATGGCAACAAAAGCCAAGCGCAACGCACTAAAGCGCTGAAGTCCTTTAAAACAAATGAAATTCGTGTGCTGGTCGCTACCGATATTGCTGCGCGCGGTCTTGATATTGATCAATTGCCGCACGTCGTTAACTTTGAACTGCCCAATGTTGCGGAAGACTATGTTCACCGCATCGGTCGTACCGGCCGCGCGGGTAACGAAGGCGAAGCAATCTCGCTGGTATGTGTTGATGAGCTCAAGCTACTCAGCGGCATTGAAAAGTTAATCAATCGTGAAATCAACAAAGAGATCATCGAAGGTTTTTCACCCGACCCAATGATCAAAGCAGAAGCGATCCCCAACGGGCGCAACAATGCGGGCGGTAGAAAACAACTAGGCAAACGTACGACTCAGGCTCGCACACAACGCAGCAGCACCCCGCAGCGCAATCAGCCACAACGAGGCCGAGACAGTAACCGCAGCAGTAAAAGCAGACCCACTCTGCGCAGTCCATCGCAACAAGAGGCGCATATCTACCAAGCAAGTGATGGCTTGGGCATCCAAGTTGATCAACCACGAACCAGCACCGAAGTAAACGGCAATAGCATTCACTACAAACCAAGCAAGCCCAAACAAGCTAAACGCCAAGGACAAGAGCGCAATAAAGGCAGCAATAAAAAACCGCGTGAAGTCGCTTCGCTGTTTGGCGGCTAACCAGCCGTCTTTGCAACGATACATTTTATAAATCAACCCACCTTCAGGAATCACGCTCGTGTTGACAACTGCTAATATTACAATGCAATTCGGTGCTAAGCCGCTATTTGAAGATATCTCCGCTAAATTTGGCGGTGGCAATCGCTACGGTCTGATCGGTGCTAACGGCTGCGGCAAGTCAACGCTGATGAAGATCCTTGGGGGCGAGCTTGAGCCTAGCGCGGGTAACGTGGTTATCGATACCAATGAACGTATTGGTAAACTCGGGCAAGATCAATTCGCTTTTGAAGAACACACCGTCATCGATACGGTCATCATGGGGCATGCTGAACTTTGGACCATTAAGCAAGAGCGCGATCGCATCTACAGCCTGCCTGAAATGTCTGAAGAAGAAGGAATGAGGGTCGCAGAACTCGAAGTTGAGTTTGGCGAGATGGATGGCTACACCGCTGAATCTCGCGCAGGCGAGCTCCTGCTCGGACTGGAGATTCCGCTGGATCAACACTTTGGTTTGATGAGTGCTGTCGCCCCCGGCTGGAAACTGCGCGTATTGCTGGCGCAAGCACTCTTTGCAAACCCTGATATCATGCTGCTTGACGAGCCCACTAATAACCTCGACATCAACACCATTCGCTGGTTGGAAGATATCCTCAACCAGCGCAATAGCACCATGATTATCATCTCGCATGATCGTCACTTTTTAAACAGCGTGTGTACTCACATGGCAGATCTCGATTATGGCGAGCTGCGTATTTACCCCGGTAACTACGATGAGTATATGACTGCGGCCACTCAAGTGCGTGAAAGGCAACTCTCCGATAACGCCAAAAAGAAAGCACAAATCGCCGAACTACAAACCTTTGTCAGCCGCTTTTCAGCCAATGCATCTAAAGCCAAACAGGCCACCTCTCGCGCCAAGCGGATCGATAAAATCAAGCTCGATGAAATCAAACCTTCAAGCCGTGTCACGCCGTTTATTCGCTTCGATCAAGCGAAAAAACTGCATCGCCTTGCACTGGAAGTGGTGGATGTGGCCAAAAGCTTTGATGACACGCCACTGTTTGAGAATCTCAACATGATGGTTGAAGTTGGTGAGCGAATCGCCATCATCGGCCCCAACGGCATCGGAAAGACCACTTTGCTACGCACCCTTGTGGGTGATCTTGAAGCAACGGCCGGCACCGTTAAATGGTCAGAAAATGCCAACATCGGCTATTTTTCACAAGATCATGCGGAGGACTTCGCAGTCGATATGAACCTGTTCGATTGGATGAGCCGCTGGGGACAACCCGGCGATGATGAGCAGGTGATTCGCGGCACGCTCGGCCGCCTGCTCTTCTCTCGCGATGAGAGCAGCAAGTCAGTGAAAGTAATCTCGGGTGGTGAACAGGGGCGGATGTTGTTCGGAAAATTAATGCAACAGAAGCATAATATCATGTTACTGGATGAACCCACCAACCATCTCGATATGGAGTCGATCGAAGCGCTCAACCTAGCGCTAGAAAACTACCCCGGCACGCTTTTCTTTGTGAGCCACGACCGTGAGTTCGTCTCCTCACTGGCCACACGCATCATTGAACTAACCCCTAACGGGCTAGTCGATTATCACGGCAGCTATGATGAATACCTGCGCAGCCAAGGCATCGAAGGAGCAAAACAACAAGTGGCAAGTTAATCACCATTGACATCGCGCCAGTCTCCTTGACAATAGTGTGCTATGAGCGATATTAAAACACAATTGCCACACCTGCCCAGCTACCAAGTTCGCATCAGCCACCGCGCAAAGCGGATGCAACTAAAAATTTCACCATTAGGTGCTGTTGAAGTGGTGCTGCCCAAGCGAATCAGCGCTAAACATGTGGCGCCCTTTGTCGCGGAACATTGCCACTGGATTGAGCAGACACAAAAAAAGATGGCGGCACTTTATCCGCCTGCGGAGCGACTTCCCGGAACGCTCAAGCTTGCGG
>JALSHQ010000369.1 GCA_026982145.1 Gammaproteobacteria bacterium
TACGGTGCTGCTGCAACATCCCTTTCCCCTCAAACTGTTCACTGATGACCAGCGCCTCAAAATGAGAGCCGTCCCCCGTTACAGTCACCTGACTTTCTGGCATTCCCGCCTCGATCATCTTTTTTATTTCATCAATTTGCATCAATTCATCTCTATCAAAAACAGGAACGCACGCACCTGCAATCGCAATTTTGTTTGTGGTAAATAGATCGCGCTATGGTACCAGAAATCGCTACAAAACGAGATGATTCACCCCATGAGGCGCGATTTATGTGCCATTCCCGCGCAAAAAACCTGGGTTCACTAACGACAGCACACCTTCGAGACCACTCAAACGCGCGAGTGCCAACATCTGCGCAGGGGTATTAAGAAAATTAATGGTCATATTCTGCTGCCGGGCGCTACGTGTCCACTCCACCAGCAAGGCAAGCCCTGCGCTATCGGTGCGCGTGACCTTTTGCAGGTCAATCGTGACACCAGCTTTTGCGTGGCTAGCCTCAAGCAGCAGGTGCCGGCCTTCGTTCAACAACCCTGGCACTGTGGAGAAACTGAGTTCACCGCGTAACAAGAACAGCCCGTCAGGCTGACTTTCAAGTTGCGGTTCTGCACGGCTACTGACCATCGAGCGCCTCTTGGTTACGCTTTTTCAGCTGAGCGATCAGCCCATCGACACCCTTAAGTTTTCGGATCTCACCAGAAAAAGTGGTGCGATAGTTTAACACTAGGCTC
The DNA here is from genome assembly GCA_026982145.1 of Gammaproteobacteria bacterium. GTDB lineage: Bacteria > Pseudomonadota > Gammaproteobacteria > SZUA-140 > SZUA-140 > SZUA-76. The sequence continues at coordinate 730 of JALSHQ010000369.1, forward strand.
ACCGCATCGATCTTGACGTTATACACCTTCCACTCCCCATCTTTAAGGTGCAGGCTGTAGTCAATTGGGATCGGAAAGCCCCCTTTTTGGTCAATTTCTGTTTTCACTACCACATCATTTTTATTTTTTCCTTCACGAAAAGGGAGAAAGAGCACTTCCTGCCCCGAATACTCCATCATCGCAGTAGCGTAGGTACGCACCAACAAAAAACTGAACTCCTCAATAAATTGCTCGCGCTGCACCTTGTTTGCCTTGCGCCAATGTTTGCCCAGCACCAAGCGCCCCATGCGCTCAAAATCAAAATGCGGCAGAATGACACCTTCAACCAACTCATAAATATAGACCGGCTGCGCCTTGATTTTCTCTCGCTCAGCCTCAATAAGCGAAAGCATTTTGGTGGTGGTATCCATCACCAACTGCTGCGCAGGGGCGTTAGCACCGGCCGCGCCCACCGGCAACACCGCAAACACCCACAAAGAGATGGCCAGTAATAGACGTTTCATTAATAATCCCCTGTTACATAGCGCAGGCGCGCGACATGCATATTGTAGTCATTCACGGCTCTCAGATAATCACTATAGACCAGCACATACCCTTGGAATGCGGCCAATATCGCCTCCGCTTCTTCAAGCCCCGCTTCAAAATCGATGTAGCGACTCGTCATCCAGCGGCGTGCCGCGCGACTTCCCTGCTTAAGCTCGACAACGGCATTATAGTGTCCTTGAACATGATGGAATTGCTCGGCCACCTGAAAAGGGATCCCCTTCTGCGCAAACGCAGAACGCTCAGCCAATGCGGCGAGGTCTGCATTGGCACCGGCTACCTCGGCTTTCTGTACGCCGCTCGCCCAGCTCCACTTCACTCCCACCATCGGTGTTGCACCGTAATCGTTAAAAGGGTCATAAATATAGGGGTTTTTTAGCTTGTCCCGCCCCGGTGAGTAAGCAGCCGTTCCTGCAATACCCGCATAAAGATTAGGCCGCTTACCCGCCCGGTGCGCTGCCACCAGCGAGCGCCGCGCCCGCAGCCCCGCTTCCAGCTGCGCCATTTCAGGGCGATGCAAAAGCGCCCGCTGCTGCAACACTTTAAGACTTTCCGTGGGCTGCGCTACCGGGCGGATGCGGCTGTCAGCCAGCTCAAGTTCGACATCGCGGCCAATACCGGTCAACATCTTCAAACCCGCCAATGCAATCGCTTCAACAGAGGCGGCACGGGCATGATAACGCTTAACGATGGCCATGCCACTCTGCAATGCATAAAGGTCGGCTTGGCGCACATCGCCTTTTTCTTCGTCAAGCCAACGCGCAACGAGGTCTAACGCTTTTTGCAGGCGACTCTCAACATCTTCAAATAGGTAGCGGGTATCACGCGCCGTTAGATAACCGTAATAAGCACGCGTCACATCGAGCACAGTATCGCCACGCTGAATCCGCACATCTTCTTTTTTAACCGCAATATTGCCTTTCGCCGCATCAGCAAAGTGTTCAATTTTACCAAAGGTATAAAGTGGTTTAATAATGCTGAAGCGCACCGAAGTCCACGAGGTAAGCCCGTTATAATCATATTTATCAGCACGCGGCGTCACACCATCGGCGGCAAAAAAACCGCCTTCAATTTTGGTGGTCAGGCCGACAAAGGCGTTCACATCAAAGATCAGATCATCACTCCCTTCCGCCTTTTGCAACAGCGCGCGCGCCGCGTTGACCAGTTGCAGACGCTCTTCGATGCGAGGATCGGTTGCCAGCGCACGTTCAATCGCATCATCCAACGACATCGTCTGTTTCAACTCAGCACTTGCCACCGGCGTGCCAAGCGCAATGAAAGCGCTTAAACCCAATGTAAAAAGTGACCGCAGATACATTATTCAGAAGCTCCTTCTGAAGCTTTACTAAAAATGAACTGGCCGATGATCTGCTCCAGCACCATCGCCGACTGGGTCAATGTGATCTGGTCGCCATCTTTCAAAAACAGCTCTTCGCCGCCCGGCTCAAAACCGATGTACTGCTCACCCAACAATCCCGAAGTGAAGATACTGGCGGAGGTGTCGGTGGGAAGGCGGTCATATTTGGGGTCGATGGTCATCGTCACCACTGCTTCGTAATCTTCTTGATCAAAGTCGATCGCTGAGACGCGACCAATGCGCACCCCGCCTACGCTGACTGCGGAGAGCACTTTGAGGCCGCCGATATTTTCAAACTGCGCCGACACTTCATAGCCGTCAACATTAGCAAAAGCGTTGAGGTTGCTCACTTTCATCGCCAGCATAAAGAGCGCGGCAATGCCGGCCACCACAAAAGCCCCTACCATCGTCTCTATTAATCGTGTGTTTTGCATCTTAACGTCCTTTAATTCTATGCACTCACTTACACTTCACCAAACATCAGCGCAGTCAAAACAAAGTCGAGCCCCAGCACAGCCAGCGAGGCGTAAACAACCGTCCGAGTGGTGGCACGGCTCACCCCTTCAGAGGTCGGCACCGCATCGTACCCTTCAAACACCGCAATCCATGTCACCACGATACCAAAAGCGATACTCTTGATCACGCCGTTCATGATGTCTTCATAAAAATCGACACGCGCCTGCATCTGCGACCAGAACGCCCCGGCATCGACCCCCAGCAGCCCCACCCCAGCAATATAGCCACCCATTACGCCCACTGCACTAAAGATGGCGGCCAACAGCGGCATCGACAATACTCCAGCAAAAAAACGTGGTGCAATCACCCTTTTTAGCGGATCCACTGCCATCATCTCCATACCAGAAAGCTGTTCCGTCGCTTTCATCAAACCGATTTCTGCGGTGAGTGCTGAGCCAGCACGCCCGGCAAAGAGCAGCGCCGCGACCACCGGCCCCAGCTCTCGCACCAGTGAGAGCGCAACCATCACCCCGAGTGACTCTTCAGCGCCAAAATCGACCAGCGTGTAATAACCCTGCAACCCCAGTACCATGCCGACAAAAAGCCCGGCGACCACCACAATCACCAGCGACAGCACCCCCACTGAAAAGACCTGCTGAATCAGCAGTGGCAAGCGCAACAGCAGGCTCGGTAGCCCCATCAGCAGTGCCCACAAAAACAGACTTGCACGCCCCAGTCGCTGCAGTGCCACTAGCGCGTTGTGACCGAGTTGTTGCAGGGCGTTCATCGCCGCGCCTCATTTGACAGCAGCTCTTCGGCGTAGTCATCGGCGGGATAGTGAAACGGCACCGGACCATCCGGTGTGCCCTGCATAAATTGGCGCACCCATTCGGAATCCGACTCACGCAGCGCCTCTGGCGTGCCCTGCCCCACCACTTTTCCCTGCGACAGTACATAGATGTAATCAGCAATCGCCGAGGTCTCTGCAACATCGTGGGACACAATAATACTGGTCAGCCCCAGCACCGCATTCAGGTCGCGAATCAATTTCACTAGCACCCCCATCGAGATTGGATCCTGCCCGGTAAACGGCTCGTCATACATAATCATCATCGGGTCGAGTGCAATCGCACGTGCCAGCGCCACTCTGCGCGCCATGCCGCCCGAGAGCTCGCTGGGCATGAGCCGTTGCGCACCGCGCAGCCCGACCGCCTCCAGCTTCATCAACACCAAGTCGCGCACCATGGCCTCGGGGAGCCCTGAATGCTCTCGCAGCGGGAAGGCGACATTATCGAAAACAGAGAGATCGGTCAGCAGTGCGCCGCTCTGAAAGAGCATTCCCATCCGCTTACGCAGCTCGAACAGCTCACCCCGGGGTAGGCGCGGCACTTCATGGCCATCAACATAGAGTGTGCCCGCGGTGGGGCGGATCTGCCCGCCGATCAGCCGCAGCAGCGTGGTTTTGCCAGTGCCGCTCGGCCCCATGATAGCGGTCACTTTGCCGCGCTGCAGGTCGAGGTCGATGCCGTCAAAGATCACTCGCGAGCCGAACTTAAAGGTCAGCCCGCGCACTACCACTAGGTTGTCGATTGTATCTGTCATAAGTGAGTGTTAATGAAGTGCGCTATGGTCAGTTTATGTACCGGCAACCGTCATCGCATCGATCAGCAGCGAGCCGCATTTGATGTTACTGCGATAATCGACATCACTGCCCACCGCCTGCAACTGCATGAACATATCGCTGAGATTGCTGGCAATGGTGATCTCATCCACCGGGTAGGCGATCACCCCATTTTCAACCCAGAAACCTGCCGCACCGCGGGAGTAATCCCCCGTCACGGTATTGACGCCCATGCCAAGCAGCTCTGTCACCAGCAGGCCGGTGCCCATTTCGCGTAGCAGCCCTTGCTGATCTAGCTCGCCCGGTTCAATCAGTACGTTATGGACGCCGCCCGCATTGCCAGTGCTCTCCATCTTCAATTTACGTGCAGAGTAGCTGTCGAGCACATACCCTTGCAGTACACCGTCGCGCACTAAGTCACGCGCATAAGTGGCCACCCCTTCGCTATCATACGGGGCACTGCCCAGCTCCTTTTTCATATGTGGCCGCTCGTGAATATGAACAAACTCAGGGAAGATCTGCTCACCGAGCTTGTTAAGCAGAAAAGAAGATTCACGATAGAGGTTACCGCCACGGATGGCCGTAATCATGTGCGAAACCAAACTCCCTGCCACATCTGCCGCAAACAGCACCGGCACCTTGCAGGTATCGATGCGTCGCCCCCCTAAACGTTGCAAGGTTCTGGCGGCTGTTTTTTTACCCACCTCAACGGCGGCTTCAAGGTCTTTGCCATCACGCGCTACCGAGTACCAATAGTCACGCTGCATCCCCTTTTCATCTTCTGCAATCACGCTGCAGCTGATGCTATGGCGCGAGGTTGAGTAGCTGCCAATAAAACCATGGCTATTGGCATAGACCCGCGTGCCCGCATGGCTGGAGAGGCTTGCGCCCTCTGAATTAGAGATTTTTGCGTCATAACTGCGCGCAGCATCTTCACACACCTTGGCCTGCGCGATCGCCGCCTCGGGGGTAAGGTCCCATGGATAGTAGAGATCGAGATCTGGAATCTCGGTCGCCATGCGCTCAGCATCGGCCAGCCCGGCGTAAGGGTCTTCCGCCGTAAAGGTGGCGATACTGCAGGCGGCGCGTACCGCATCTTCCAGCGCTGCCGATGAAAAATCAGCGCTGCTGGCAGTGCCTTTTCGCTGCCCGAAATAGACGGTAATGCCGAGCCCTTTATCTTTGTTGAACTCGATCGTCTCCACTTCACCCAAGCGCACATTAACCGACAGCCCCGACTCTTCACTCACCGCCGCTTCGGCAGCACTCGCCCCCTGCGCTTTCGCCAGCTGTAGCACTTGCTCTGCCACCGCTGCGAGCGCGGCCTGTTCTTTTTCAGTAGCGTGACTCATACGTTGGTGCCCCCTACAGTGAGACCATCCACCAACAGCGTAGGCTGCCCCACCCCCACTGGCACGCTCTGACCCTCTTTACCGCAGGTGCCGACACCGGCATCAAGCGCGAGATCATTGCCCACCATGCTCACCCGCTGCAACACATCCGGGCCGTTGCCGATCAGCGTCGCGCCCTTAACGGGATAGGTGACTTTTCCATCTTCAATCATGTAGGCCTCGCTGGCAGAGAAGACAAATTTTCCGGAGGTGATGTCCACCTGACCACCCCCAAAATTGACCGCATAGAGGCCGTTTTTGACCGATGCGATAATCTCTTCCGGCGCATGTTGCCCCGGCAGCATGTAGGTGTTGGTCATGCGCGGCATCGGCAGGTGGGCATACGATTCACGCCGCCCATTACCGGTCGAGGCGACCCCCATCAAGCGCGCATTGAGCTTGTCTTGCATATAACCTTTGAGCACCCCTTTTTCAATCAACACTGTATTTTCGGTGGGCACCCCTTCATCATCGATGTTCAGTGAACCGCGGCGATGTTCAAGGGTGCCATCATCCACCACAGTGCAAAGTTCAGAACCAACACGCTCACCCACGCGGCCAGAAAATGCAGAGGTGCCTTTGCGGTTAAAGTCCCCCTCCAATCCGTGGCCAATCGCCTCGTGCAGCAACACCCCCGGCCAGCCGGAGCCGAGCACCACCGACATGGTGCCGGCCGGTGCCGCTTGTGCTTCAAGGTTCACCAATGCCTGTCGCACCGCCTCTTTGGCATAATCACGTGCGAGCAACGCATCGTTATCCATAAAATATTGGTAATCACGCCGACTGCCGCCGCCCGAGCTTCCCTGTTCACGGCGACCATCCTGCTCCACAATCACACTCACATTGAGGCGCACCAGCGGGCGCACATCCGCCGCATGGGTACCATCTGTGGCGGCTAGCAACACAATATCGTATCCGCCTGCGAGTGAGGCGTTCACCTGTTTAACACGGGGATCAAGCTTGCGCGCCTCGCGGTCGAGCAGCTCCAATAACTCAACTTTGGCTCGGTCTCCCAAACTGCCCAGCGGATCGGCAGGGAGATAGAGCGCGTGCCCTTCTGTACGCGCCCACGCTTTTATCCGCTTATCTTGCCCCTGACGTGCAATCGCCCGAGCCGCTACAGCGGCTGCTTGCAGCGCAGGCAAGGCGATCTCGTCCGAATAGGCAAAGCCACTTTTTTCGCCACTCACTGCACGTGCGCCGACACCCTGTTCAACACTGTGTACACCATCGGTCACGATGCCATCTTCGAGCGCCCACGACTCAAAACGGCTCGCCTGAAAATAGAGGTCCGCATAATCAACATCGTGCTGCATGATGCTGGCCAGTACTCGCTCCAGATCGTCCATCTCCAAACCATTCGGTGCAAGCAACGCACTTTGCACGCTATCAATCGAAGCCTCTATGGGTAGATTCATTAAATTACACAGTCCTGTTGATGGTCACGTTGTTTTGCAAAAAATTTTACGGTGCGCGATCGATGGAAAGTTCTGCCGCGTCTGCGCCAGCCGCTGCGGGTCAATTTCGGCGCAGACCACGCCGGAACCACTAGGCAGGCGATCCAGCACGGTGCCCCACGGATCCACAATCATGCTGTCCCCATAGGTTTCGCGGCCATTGATGTGGTAGCCTCCCTGCGCCGCGGCGATCACATAGCTCAGGTTTTCAATCGCACGTGCACGCACCAGTGTCTCCCAGTGTGCGCGACCGGTGATGGCGGTAAAGGCCGAGGGCACTGCGATGATCTCAACCCCTTGATCCAACAGCGCGCGGAACAGCTCGGGAAAACGGAGGTCATAACAGATCGCAATGCCTAGCCGCCCAAACGGAGTATCCACCACCACGCAGCGCTCACCCGCTTCTATCGTCTCTGATTCGATGTAACTCTCTTTGCTCTCTTCAAGTAACACATCGAAAAGGTGAATTTTGTCGTAACGGGCGACCTGCTGCCCGTCGGCATTAAACAGCAGGCAGGCGGCGCGCACTTTGTTATCGTCAGTAGAGGCCAGCGGCAGTGTGCCGCCCACAATCCAGACACCGTTATCTTTCGCCTGCTGCGAGAGAAAAGTCTGAATCGGGCCATCGCCTTCTTGTTCACGCAGCCCCACTTTGTCTTCCTCGGTGAGCCCCATGATGGCAAAGTTTTCAGGCAGTACAATCAGCTCAGCACCCTTTTCAACGGCGCTTGAGATCAGCCGTTCTACTTCGATCAGGTTAGCGCCCGTATTAGGGCCCGAAGCCATCTGTATGGCCGCAACACAACTCATAACGATATCCTTTTGAGAGATAATGAAACCGTTCTGTTTTCACCACTGAAAACGCCGTCTGGCTTTTTATTATCAACTGACACAACACCCTTCCTTATTTTTCGCTTTTGAGGAAATCTATTCATTTTTCTGCGCTGCTATCATCAAGCACCGTAATCTCTTCCCGCGTCACTTGCGGTGCATCCCATGGCCCCACGACACGGTACTTTACCTGCACCACCTCATTTAGATTTAGCAGCTTTTGTGCGACCCATATTGCAACACCGGTCGCGACGGTACCGACCACCGCCCCAATCACCGGTAGCGATGACCCCACGTGCGGTTCAACCGTCACATATTGATCATAATCTTTTACG
>JALSHQ010000370.1 GCA_026982145.1 Gammaproteobacteria bacterium
CTATTACCCCGCGCCGCTGCGTGGAGCGATCGATCAGGTAAATACGTTTGTTTATGACAATATTAATAACGGTGTTTACCGTTGTGGTTTCGCAACTAAACAAGGCGCTTATGAAGCGGCTTTTGACCAACTATTTAGCGCACTGGATGAAATTGAAGCGCGACTCAATAGAGATCGTTATCTGTTGGGTTCACAGATCACTGAAGCGGACTGGCGACTGTTTACAACCTTAGTGCGCTTTGATCCAGTCTACGTCGGCCACTTTAAATGTAATCGACAACGCATCGCCGACTACCCGAATCTCAGCAACTATCTGCGGGCGCTTTACCAATACCCGGGGGTCGCTGAGACCGTCAACATGACGCACATCAAGCAGCACTACTATTATAGTCATGCCGCGATTAACCCGACGCGGATTGTGCCCGGGGGGCCTGCACTATTGCTAAACCTTCCGCACGATCGGGATCGATTTAATGACTGACCTAAGAGAGGAGTGAAACCATGAAGATGTTTGAAAAAGGGATGCCTTATCAGATCAAGGTTAAAGCCGGTGAAAAGGTACATTTGTGCCAGTGCGGCCATAGCAAAAATCCACCCTACTGTGATGGCGCGCATGGTGCCTATCCAACAGGTGAACCACTGGCATACACCGCAGAGAAAAATGAGACATTACGTGTTTGTGGGTGTGGCAAGACAGGCAACCGCCCGATGTGTGACGGGAGCCATAACCGCAGATAGCGCAATAAAATTCAGAAGGCCAAGATGATTAAGCGACACAAGGCGATGGAGATGAAGGAAGGTGATGGTGTGAATGTGTACCGCCTGATGCCGATTGCCGGTTTTCGAAACTACGACCCCTTTGTGTTGTGGGATGACTTTACGATTACACCGGGCAGTGGTTTTCCCGACCACCCTCATCGTGGTTTTGAGGCGATCACCTATCTCTATAACGGCTCAATCAAACATACGGATAACCTTGGCAATAGTTCGACGGTAACGGCCGGTGGTGCGCAGCGCTTTACCGCTGGCAGTGGGATTGTCCATTCAGAGGTGCCCAATGAAGAGAGACCGACACGAGGCATTCAGTGCTGGATTAACCTGCCGGGACGGCTGAAGCAGATCGACCCTGCATATCAGCAGGTCGATGATAATGAGTTTCCAGTTATTGAGATTGAGGCCGGGCGGATCAAGGTGTTGGTGGGTGAAGGCTCGCCACTGAAGATCATGACACCGCTACGTTACCTCGATATCGAACTCAACGGGAGCGCGTCACATATCGAACCGATTCCTAAAGGGATGCGTGGTTTCCTCTATGTTGCCGAGGGTGAGGTCACTATCAACCAGCAACCATACCGCAAGGGTGAGAGCGCCTTTTTTGAAAATGAAAAAGAGGTGGTGGTCGGCGTTGAAAATAAAGCGCGAGTGATGTTGGCTTTTGGCAAACCACACGGCGAACCGATCATCCAATATGGGCCATATGTGGATTAAATCGGTGCTACTTTAAAAAGAGGGTTCACTCGACGCTATTGATGTAGTCCCACAGCTCAAGCCCTTCAATGCCCAGCATCACCGCTAGCGCCGCACAGCCGAGTATCGGTAGCAGTAACTTGATATCAAAGCCATTGGTGAAGAGCAGTTTGCCACCGATATAAAGACCGACCAGTGATACGATTACGCCAAACTCTGCCATCAGTAGTAGTGTCAACAGTGGCATCATCGGCTCCCCTTCGGCAGAGATGGCGGTAGCCATTGCTACCTTGATAAAGATGCCGATGAAGAGAGCGATGATGGGAAAGGCGGCGCGGTTCATGTGCAGTGTTCCATAATGAGTTTTTTAGTGTAAAAGCGTGGGGACGATTAGGCAAGTGAAAGAGGGCACTAAAGCACCTTTGCCCACTGCTTCTTTAACCGTTTGGTAGAGACCGGCAGCTTGGTTTTGAGCTCCTGTGCAAAGAGTGAAACGCGCAGCTCTTCAATCATCCAGCGATAGGTGGTGAGTTCAGGGTCTAAGATGTTTTGTTGCTGCTGTTTTTCAACGCGGGCAACATAATCGTCCCACAGTGGTTTGATCTCCTGTATCAGAGCGCGGTCACGACTGACCGTGCCCGCCAATTTTTCTAGGCGCAGATTGATCGCCTTGAAGTAGCGCGGATACTCACGCAGCCATTCAGCAGGCGTTTGATTAATGAAGCCGCTGTAGATCAAGTGATCGAGTTGATTTTTGATATCGCCAGCGGCGTGTAACCATGCGGGTGAGAGTGACCCTTTTAATTTCTTTTTAAGCTGGTGGTGCTGTTGCAGTGTTTCCAGTAGCAGCTGGCATAGTTCTTCACTGATCAGCAGCAGATTTTGTTTGCCGTTATTAATGCATTGATCAAAGGCAAGGGTGGTGCGTGGTAGTTCACCACTAAAGAAAGCCTGGTCGATGATGGTATTGATTAAGTCTTGTTGGAGTTCATCGCAGCGACCCACTGGCGCATAATAGAGATTGATCTCTTTCTGATGAGGTAGCTGACGAGAGAGGTATTTGAGTTTGTCTGGCAGTCTGAATTCGACCATGCGGCGCAGTGCAATGCGTGTCTCCTGCTCGGCTTGCTGCGCGTTGTCACGTAGCTCGATCGCAACACTCTCTTGCTGATCAATCAGTGCTGGATAACCGCGCATCTGTATACCATTTCGTTTGAATTCAACATCAGTGGCGAGCTCGCCGAAATCCCATGTCGTAATCCCCTGGCGTTCACCCTTCCATGAAGGGACTTCGGCAAAACTCTGTTTAGCCATCTCTTGGAGTTGCTGCTGTAGTGGGCGCAGTGCTCGCCCCATCGCAATCGACTTGCCGTGGTCATCAATGACATTAAAATTAACGAACATGTGGGGGGGTAATTTTTCTAACTGCCAATCCTCGAGGGTCACCTTGACTCCGGTCATGCGCAGGAGCTGCTGTTGCAGTGCGGGCAGCAGAGGTTCATCACTCGCAGAAAGCGCGCGCAGGCAGGCATCCGTATAGTTTGGCATCGGTACAAAGTTTTTGCGTAAACCCTTTGGAAGAGATTTCAGTAACTGACGAATTTTTTCATGCAGCAGGCCGGGCACTAACCATTCGAAGCGTGGTGAACTTAGCAGGTTAAGCGCTGCGAGTGGCACGCTTACCGTGACCCCATCCTGTGGGTGTGTCGGGTCAAAGTGGTAGTTTAATTTGAGTGCCATCCCGGCAACGTTGATGGTATCTGGAAACTGCGCAGCGGTAATCGCATCCGCTTCATGCTGCATTAAATCTTCACGCTTTAGAAAGAGCAATTTTGGTGATTTCTTTTCTGTCTGTTTACGCCATGCTTCAAAGCGCCGCCCATCATAGATCTCTGGAGGTAGGCGCTGATCATAAAAACGGTAGAGCACTTCATCGTCGACCAACAGGTCACGGCGGCGTGATTTCGCCTCCAGTGATTCGATCTCATCAATCAATTCAATATTGTGTTTGAAAAATGGCGCGGGGGTGTTGAACGCCTTTTCCACCAGTGCGCCACGGATAAAAAGCTCACGCGCCTCAACCGGATTAATCTTACCGTAGTGAATCTTACGCCGCGGATTGATTATCAGGCCGTAGAGTGACAGGCGCTCAAATGCCATCACGGCTGCCGGGCGTTTCTCCCAGTGGGGTTCGAAAACAGTGCGCTTACAGCGCTCACCAGCGACATGTTCTATCCATTCCGGTTCTATGCGCGCACAACCGCGTGCATACATGCGCGTGGTCTCAACGAGCTCAGCGGCCATCATCCATTTGGGTGGTTTCTTAAAAAGCACCGAGCCGGGGAAGATATTCAGCTTAATACCGCGAGCGCCTGTGAACGCCTGTTTATCTCCCTTAAGGGCGACGTTGCCGAGCAGGCCGGTCAGTAATGCCTGATGAATGGCGGCGTAACGATCGGGTTCTATTTCGATCGCCTCATCACGCTTATCACTTACCAACGGCGAGTGGTTGAGCTTCCACCCCAGTTCGCCCGCGAGGCTTTTAAGTTGTACATGAACATCGTGCCATTCGCGCATGCGGAGGTAGGAGATGAAATGATCCCGGCACCAGCGCCGCAATTTGTTGTTGGTGAGCCTGCTTGCTTCGCGATGGTAGCCGCGCCACAGGTTCAGGTAAGCCAGAAAGTCAGAGCGCTCATCACTAAAGATTTTATGTTTTTCATCGGCGGCCTGCTGTTTTTCGTGGGGGCGTTCACGCGGCTCCTGCACGCTAAGTGCGCTGGCAATCACCAGCAGCTCGGCAAGGCTACCATTGTTATTGGCGGCGAGCACCATGCGGCCAATCTTTGGGTCGATGGGGAGGCGTGCCAGCTGTTGCCCAATCTTCGTAAGCTGTTTGCCGCTGTCGATCGCACCCAGCTCTTCGAGCAGTTTATAACCATCGCTGACCATCTTTGGCTCGGGTGTTTCAACAAATGGAAAGTGCTCGATATCACCGAGGCGTAATGCCTTCATCTGTAAAATCACTGCGGCCAGATTGCTACGCCGGATCTCTGGTTCGCTAAACTCATGACGCAACGAGAAATCTTCTTCGCTATAGAGGCGAATACAGATGCCGGGGGCGACCCGCCCGCAACGTCCCGCGCGCTGATTGGCAGAGGCCTGTGATATTTTCTCGATGGGCAGTCGCTGCACTTTGGTGCGATGGCTATAGCGGCTGATGCGTGCCATGCCGGGGTCGATCACATAGCGGATCCCCGGCACTGTCAGTGAAGTCTCGGCAACGTTGGTTGCCAGCACAATGCGGCGACCTTTGTGCGACTGGAAGATACGGTTTTGATCGCTGGCCGAAAGCCGCGCATAGAGCGGCAGAATCTCTGTATGGGGTGGGTGATGTTTGCGTAGGCTTTCGGCGGTCTCACGAATCTCCCGCTCTCCGGGCAGGAAGATTAAGATATCACCGAGGCCATCTTGCGCCAGCTCATCCACGGCGTCACTTATCCCTTGGAGGATATCTCGGTCGGGTTCATCATCACCATCGTTTTGCAGGGGGCGATAGCGCATCTCAACCGGGTAGGTGCGGCCGCTCACTTCAATCACCGGTGCATCGTTGAAATGTTCTGAAAAACGAGCAGTATCGATGGTGGCGGAGGTGATGATCAGTTTGAGGTCGGGGCGTTTAGGCAGTAGCTGTTTTAGATAACCGAGCAGGAAGTCGATGTTGAGGCTGCGCTCATGCGCCTCATCAATGATCAACGTATCGTACTGATTAAGAAAACGGTCTTTCTGGCTTTCGGCCAGCAGAATGCCGTCGGTCATTAGTTTGATATAACTCTCTGGGCGAATGCGGTCGCTGAAGCGCACTTTATAACCCACCGCATGGCCGACTTCAGATTTCAGCTCTTCGGCAATGCGCATCGCAACCGTGCGTGCTGCGATACGGCGCGGTTGCGTGTGGCCAATCATCCCTGTAACACCGCGCCCGATTTCAAGGCAGATCTTGGGCAGTTGTGTTGTTTTGCCAGAACCCGTTTCGCCCGCAATAATCACCACCTGATGCTGCTTGATGGCGGCGGAAATTTCAGTACGCCGCTCACTGACAGGCAGCTCATCGGTGTAATCGGGCAGGGGGAGATTGGCTTTTCGTTGTTCACACTGCTGGCGCGACTTCTCGATCTGAGTGGTGAGCGCTTGCAGCTCAGCATTATCTGGCGTACGGATGAGTCGTTGCAATTTTTGATACAGACGGTGGCGATCAGCCACCATGCAGTGGTTAATTAAAGCGTGGATCTCTGCTGGAATATTGCTCATGCGGAAAGTGGTTAACGACTGGAGAATTTGTGAGGCGGCTATTATAGCACCCCTAATATGCGCCGGATCAGGCTGGGTTAAGCGCTCCATCCAGAGGCGAAAATGGTGCAAAGAGTGCAACTACTGACTCTTTTGAGGTTTACTATCAACATCAAACCATTTTACAAGCTACCTGAGCTTGATTAACAACCATGTTAGCGCTTAACTTTGCCTCAGGTTGTCCAGTTGAAGGGGGCCACTTCACTAGCTAAAGATATTGGCAATGCCAGCGCTGTTCGTGCGGTCGCTAATGCAAATGGCGCTAATGGTATTGGCATTGTTATACCTTGTCATCGCATCATTGCTGCTAATGGTGAACTCGTTGGCTATGCGGGCGGCTTGTCAGTTAAAGAAAGGTTGTTGAAACTAGAAATAAATTATGGCCTCCCATTTTAATCTATGTCGCTTCACGACCAGCACAATGGTTAACTGAACTACCATGCTTAAATCCACCAGAGGATAGAAAATTAATCACTTCAGAAATGACGCTATCATTTTTCATTAAAAATGGATGTGTTGCTGGCAAAGCCACAAAGCTGCACATTCCTTTAACCTTGGCGCTTTCAACAGAAACCTTTCCATCATCTGGGTTAGGCAAGAAAGTAGACAATATCCAATTAATAGACTGCGTTCCTGCGATAACCCCTAGCTCAAAGTTAACCGCTCCAAGACTCCTCGGGATATCATTTTCTCCAGTACCGAGCTGCATGCCTGCTGGGCCATTCAGTAGTTTGAAACCAGGTATATTTTTCAAATTATCGACAACTTCGCTTCCATTATTGGGAGGGCCAAGCATTACCACCCTTTTTACATTTACGGGTTCGTGTACTTTATAAAATTGACGAACGAGAATCCCACCCAACGAATGGGTGACGTAGTTAATAGGACTAGCATTCATTTTCATGCACTGTTTTAGCCCGGCGGTAATGGCTATTTCAGCTAAATCTTCGATGGCCATTTTACGGGAAGGGTAATCAACATTCGCTACAGAGAAACCTTCATCACTTAACTTATGATTCAGCTCTTCCATTGATCCGGATGTTCTAGCCAATCCGTGCAACAATATGACACATTCTGCGGATATCGAAATCCCAGAGTAAAGCGTTGTCATTAGAAGCAAAGCGCAGATTTTAATGTTCATCTAGAATCTCGCGCCAACAGGCATAGTAAATAGCCTTAGCGAAGGATCCAGCTTGGCACTCTTTTGCCTAGGTAAAACGTACCTTTTTGAGTTGCCGGTGAGCAATGCGTTAAGGAACCTCTGATTTATTCTGAGCGAAGTGGATTGTGATCTAAAACATTCAGATTCGAGGCGCGAATCGCACGTAATAGTGGGCTATTGCGAAGATAAGCAACACAGAAACTGGGTGTTTTAGACGCAAGAGACGAGTTCATGAATAAATCAGAGGTTCCTTAAGTTTACAATGTGCTGCGTGCTGCCAGTTCACGTGCCAGCGTTTCAATGTGTTGGCTGTTTTCTAGGCGGCGCTGCCAATGAGCAGGAATCGCCTCTACCCCTAGGTATGCGCCTGCCATCGCGCCTACCATTGCTCCCATGGTGCCGCGGTCACCGCCGTGCGACACGGCACATAACACACACTCCACAAAGGCGTGAGGGTTGGTTAAAAAACAGAACAGGGCAAAAGCCATTGACTCATGAACGGATGAGTTTGTGCCGAGTTGCTCGGCCGCTTCCGCGACGGTAGCATGTCTGGCCAGTAGTTTAAGTACCAGCTGAAGCTTCTCTTTAAGCCGGGTGGTTTCGGCAAATTCAACCAAGCGCGCACCGTAGACTTGTGGTGCAAAGGGGCGTTTATTGTTGAGATGGAGTGACATCGCCACCGCTTTGGCGAGCACCGCTGCGCCGTCGATGCCAACCGGGTGAGCGTGGGTGATCTCGGCCGCCTTTTTGGCCATCTCGTAGAGTTCCGGCGAGCGGTGAAAATAGAGCCCTAGTGGGGCAACGCGCATCGCAGCGCCATTGCCAAAAGAGCCGCTGCCATCACACAGGCGCAACGCTGCAGTAGTGTAGTTGATCGCTTCATTTTCAACAATCGCAAAGACGCCGGAAGTAACCGCGCCATAGTTTCGCCAAGGCTCTTCTTTGTGGTATTTGCGGAATTTGTCGCCCAGCAGTTGTTGATCGATCGCACCCTGGCTCACCAGCAGCTCGGCGGTCGCGAGTGACATGACGGTATCATCGGTGTAGCAAAGCTCATTATCGGCATTGATATGTTCGAGCAGGTTATCCCGCGCTGTGATTTCAAGGGCGCGCTCGCCGATCGCATCACCTAACCCGCTGCCGATCATGGTGCCCATAAAACGTGAATGTAAATCAATCGCCATCGCTTAACCCAATATTGCTAATCATTATAATAAAGCGGCATTATACCTGTTTGTTTGGCGTGCAGGTTGTTTCGCGGCAAAGCGACAAGATATGATGCCGTCAGGTACTTATTAGGGAAGAGGCCATTGACTATTTTTTTCTTGATTATCGCTGTGCCAGTGGTGCTATACCTACTGTTTATTGTGAACCTCTACCTGCTTCAGGCGCGCCATATCTACTGTCCAACGACTGAAATTGCCACCACGCCCGATAAGCACGGCCTAGCATTTGAGGCGGTCGAATTTGAGTCGAGCGATGGGCTGATGCTGCAAGGCTGGTTTGTGCCGCGCGCTTCGGATGCGCCGGGCAAGGAGCGGGTGGTACTGTTTTTTCATGGCAATACGGGCAACATTTCAGACTGCATCGAGACGCTGCAGATGTTCCACCAGCTCGGGTTATCGACCTTTATTTTTGACTACCGTGGTTACGGGCTAAGTCAGGGCAGCCCCACAGAACAGGGCACATACGATGATGCGGAGGCGGCGTGGATCTATCTGTTAAGAGATCGGGGCATCAAAGCGGAAGACGTGGTCGTACTCGGCCGTTCGCTAGGCGCCGCCATTGCCTCTCAGCAGGCGGCACGCCACACCCCCGGTGCCTTGGTGATTGAATCGACCTTCACCTCCGCCCCCGAGTTGGCAGCCGAGATGTTTCGCATCTTTCCAGCGCGCTTGATGAGTCGCTTTAAATATCGGGTACGGGATAATATTGCCAATACTCACTGCCCAGTACTGGTGGTTCACAGCGGTGATGATGAGGTGATTCCCTTTCATCACGGAAAACGGCTATACGAAGTGGCCAATGAACCTAAAGCTTTTTTGGAGATCAATGGCGCGCATGCACAGGGTTTTTTAACGAGTGGCGCGCGTTATACCGATGGGCTAAAGCGCTTTCTGACGAGTGTCTTTTAGTCGCCCGTGGGTACTAGGGTGAATTCCTGCACGCTTTCTGTGTTGGTGAGGGTTTCGGACAGTTTTCTAAAATTGCGGGTATCGATGGCATCAACGGTCATCTGATACTGAAAAATCTTCCCCTCCCGGTCGAGCTGGTAGCTCAATTTGGCGCTGTTGATATCGTGTGACTTGATCAGCGCCAGCAGCTCATCTTCGGGCATAATCTCGCGTCGTGCAAAACGGATGATCAACTGGCCGTAATGGATCGACGGAATCACCCTTTCGACCCAGCGGAAGAGCGATAGCACCCCAAGGGTGAGCAGCGTGGCTAAAATGGCCGCGTAATAGAGCCCCATGCCGATGACGACACCGATGGAGGCAGTCATCCAGATCGAAGCTGCGGTGGTCAGGCCGCGCACTGAAAGGCGCTCTTTGAAAATCACCCCGGCACCCAGAAAACCGATGCCGGTCATAATCCCTTGTGCCATGCGTGTGGGGTCGACGCGAATAGTTTCGAGCGGCGCGTGCAGCACCAGATTCCACTGAAAGACACCGAGCACCATCAGCAGAGACGCTGCAACGCAGACTAATGTGTGGGTACGGAAACCGGCAGGACGACCGTGGTGTGAGCGC
>JALSHQ010000371.1 GCA_026982145.1 Gammaproteobacteria bacterium
CTGAACTGCTAGAAAGTATTGCAGCCGATAGTTCGGAATAACCAAATAGGCCATCCGCCCAGTGCGTTGCGGATGAGCCGTCGCTAAACGCTTATTTTCTTTTAGAGGCCACTCTTTTTTTACGTACCGTTGTTGAACGCCCTGTTGGCTTTGCTCGACGACTCACACGCGGGTTGGCTCGCGAGCGTGCCGCACTGCGGCCGTGCTTCTTTTCAATGGCAGGCAGATCGACCGCCCTTAATAACTTGTTAAGGCTTGTGCTATCAAGATCGATAAACTTCCCAGCAGAGAGCCCGCGCGGCAGGATCACATCGCCAAAGCGCACCCGAATTAAGCGGCTCACTGTTACTCCCTGTGACTCCCATAAACGCCGTACTTCACGCTTACGCCCTTCTTTAAGGATGACATGATACCAGTGGTTAGCCCCTTGCCCACCCGCATCACGAATGGTGTCGAACGCGGCCATGCCATCTTCTAACTCAACCCCTTCGCGCATCTGTTTTAGCATGGGGCGGTCAACCTCTCCCAGCACCCGCACTGCATACTCTCGTTCCATGCCGCTCGATGGGTGCATCAACTTATTAGCCAGCTCTCCACTGGTGGTCAGCAGTAACACGCCACTGGTATTCACATCAAGACGACCCACAGCGACCCAGCGGCCACCCCGCAATCTAGGTAGATTGTCATAAATCGTGGCGCGCTTTTCAGGGTCATTACGGGTGCAGATCTCTCCCACAGGCTTGTGGTAGATAATCACTTTGAGAGGCAGTTCCTGTTTGAACTTTAGGCGCAGCTGTTTGCCATCCAGCAAAACTTTGTCATCTTCGGTGATATGGTCACCCAGTGTCGCCACGTTGCCATTGACGGTAATCCGCCCCTCCTGCACCCACGCCTCAACTTGACGTCGAGAACCGTGACCCGCATGTGCCAGCGCCTTTTGAATACGTTCGCTCATGGTCGGTTAACCTGCCCTTGCTGCGGGTGGATCTTCACTATCCTTAGGCTCATTAACGACCGACTTGGCAGCCTCACCCTCTTCAGTATGTTCTTCAACGCTCACCTCAGCGGTCACAGTTTTATGTTGATTTTCTTCAATGCTGGGTTCGCTGACGACAGTTTCGCTTTCAGCGGCATCGGTTTTATCTGTGGCCACCTCGTCTGTAGGTGCGGTGTTGGCTCCATTTTCATTGCCAGATAGTGGCTGCGCGCCATCTTGCCCCTCATCAATCGATTCGGCATTGGCCGCTTTACCCTCATTAACAATGCCATCCATCTTTAACTCCAGCTCATTCTGAATAGAATCAAGGCTACGAATTTCAGCCAATGGTGGCAGCTCACTGAGGCTCTTGAGATTAAAATAATCGAGAAACTGACGTGTCGTCCCGTACAACGCAGGTTTACCCGGCACATCTCGATGCCCCACAACCCGCACCCATTCACGTTCAAGCAGGGTCTTGATGATTGATGTGCTGACCGCCACGCCGCGCACATCTTCAATCTCTGCACGCGTCACCGGCTGACGATAAACGACAAGCGCAAGGGTCTCTAGCAATGCACGTGAATAGCGCGATGGGCGCTCAACATCGAGGCGCGATAACCACTGCGAGCAGCTCTGTTTTGCCTGATAGCGATAACCGCTCGCCACCTGCTTTAGTTCAACTCCACGCGCTTCACATTCCGCTTCCAGTTCAGCAATCACCGCATTGATCTCTTCACGACCCACCTGCTCATCCTCGGTGAAAACCCGCAATAGGTAATCCATCGAAGCAGGCGCGTTCGCGGTCATTATCGCAGCCTCGATAATATTTTTAAGCTGAGTTTGATTCATGGGGCTCGTGAACATGGTGCGGTGCCTTTACGTAAATGGGGCCAAAATTTTCAGTCTGTACTAACTCAAGCAGGGATTCTTTAACCAACTCAAGGATCGCTAATAGCGAAACGACGACTCCCATGCGCCCCTCTTTAAGGGTGAACAGGGCTGAAAATTCGGTAAATTTTTCGGTATCAATCAGGTCGAGCACTTCGGTCATGCGCTCACGCACCGAAAGTGGCTCCATCTTAATTTGGTGATGTGTGTACATGTCAGCGCGCGCCATGATCTCCTGAAAGGCGAGCAGAATATCGGACAACTCCACTTTTGCTTCCAAACGAACCACTTTGCTCTCAGGTGCTTTAACTGACACTGGAAAGATATCACGGTCAACACGCGGCATCTCTTCAATCTCTTCGGCAGATTGTTTAAAGCGTTCATACTCTTGCAGGCGACGAATCAGCTCTGCGCGTGGGTCATCTTCCTCTCCTACTTCAATCGGGCGCGGCAACAACATGCGCGATTTGATCTCTGCCAGCATGGCCGCCATCACCAAGTATTCTGCTGCAAGCTCTAGGTGAAACTCCTTCATCAGCTCGACATAGACCATGTACTGACGTGTAATTTCAGCAATCGGAATGTTGAGAATATCAAGGTTCTGGCGTTTGATTAGATAGAGCAACAGATCAAGCGGCCCTTCAAAGGCCTCCAAAAACACTTCCAGTGCATCCGGCGGTATATAGAGATCCTGCGGCGGCTCGCTAATGCTCTTGCCCTGCACGATCGCAAAAGGCATCTCCTGCTGCGTGGGCGTCGAGACCACTGCCCCATCTTCTACCGTATCGGCCTGCTGTGAAACCTCTGAAATCATATTAGATAGAAGCCTTAACTTGTTGATTAGTTACTGTCTGCAAGCCCCATCACCTCTCTTACTTCTTCCAATGTATCACGTGCAACTTCACGCGCACGCTCACTACCTTCGGCAATAATATTGCGCACTAGGTTCGGCGTCTCTATATATTCGAGCGCTCGCTCGTGTATGGGTGCTTGCTCTGCAATTACAGCATCGATGACCGGTTGTTTGCAATCAATACAGCCAATGCTAGCACTTCGGCACCCTTCGACCACCCACTTACGCGTTTCATCTGTGGAGTAGATCTGATGAAAGCCCCACACGGGGCAGACCTCAGGGTTACCAGGGTCAGTGCGGCGCACGCGTGCGGGGTCTGTCTGCATGGTGCGCATCTTCTTCTCAACCACTTCTGGCGCTTCACGCAAGCCGATGGTATTGCCGTAAGATTTCGACATTTTCTGCCCATCGAGCCCCGGCATCTTCGAGGTTGGAGTCAGCAGCGCCTGAGGTTCTGGCAGAATTATTCTGCCACCTCCCTCGAGATAACCAAACAGACGCTCGCGATCACCCAGTGTAATGTTCTGTTGTGCTTCGAGCAGTGCGCGGGCCTTCTCTAGCGCCTCATAGTCACCCTGCTCCTGATAATCTCTACGCAACCCTTTATAAAGCTTCGCATTTTTCTTGCCTATTTTTTTGATCGCGGCCTCTGCTCTGGCAACAAAATCCACCTCTCGGCCATACTGGTGATTAAACCGTCGCGCTACTTCCCGCGTCAATTCTACATGCGCCACTTGGTCTTCACCCACCGGCACTTGCCCCGCTTTGTAGATCAAGATATCAGCACTCTGCAACAGCGGGTAACCCAGAAAACCATAAGTGTCGAGTTCTTTCTCTTTCAGCTTCTCTTGCTGGTCTTTGTAGGTCGGTACACGCTCTAACCAGCCCAGCGGGGTGATCATCGAGAGCAGCAGATGCAACTCCGCATGTTCTGGCACGCGTGACTGAATAAAAAGGCTGGCCGCGCCCGGGTTTACCCCCGCTGCGAGCCAATCGATCACCATCTCCCAGATGCTGTCTTTGATGGCCGCAGTGTTGTCATAATCAGTGGTCAGCGCATGCCAGTCTGCGACGAAGAAAAAACACTCATATTCGTGTTGTAACTTCACCCAGTTTTTCAAAACACCGTGATAGTGGCCGAGATGTAGCCGACCCGTAGGGCGCATCCCCGAGAGCACACGATTCTTTTGAGAAGCCGTAGTAATCAATCAGTTATCCTCTTAATTTGAACAGAATTATATATTTTCAAAGGCCGAATAAAACGAATATCTGGCTCTGCAGGTAGTTGATGGGCGGCCATAAGATCTTGCCCAACACCCCCATCACCATCAATCCCAGCAGGATCACAAACCCCCAGCGCTCCAGCCGGTTGAACTGCCATGAAAGCTTATCCGGCAGTAGCGAGGCGACAATTCGTCCACCATCAAGCGGTGGCATTGGCAACAGGTTTAAAACCATCAAGATGAGGTTAATCGTAATCCCTGCACCGCCCATATAGATCAGTGGCAGTGCCACCATTTCGGCGCTGCCGGCAATGGCGAACAGAAGGCCAATTTTCAACACACCGGCCCACATCAGTGCCATGAGCAGATTACTGAGCGGGCCGGCCAGCGCCACCAGCGCCATATCTCGCTTGGGGTTACGCAGATTTTCCCAGGTCACCGGCACCGGCTTGGCCCAGCCAAAGATAAAACCGCCCATCACCAGCAGCAGGCCGGGGACTAAAAGGGTACCGATGGGATCGATATGTTTTATCGGGTTAAGCGTCAACCTGCCCAACATCTTGGCCGTGCTATCACCCAGTTTCAGCGCAACCCAGCCATGGGCGACTTCATGCACTGTGATTGCCAATATCACCGGCATCGTCCAGACAGCGATGCGCTGAAGTAGGCTCAATTCATCCATGCGGCGATTATACCCTGATTAGCAACGTGATTTTAATCATTTAAAATGGATTAACCTTCCACCACCGCCGGGTCACCCATCCCGCGACGCACCACCACCGGCACCTCGCCTGTCAGGTCGATCACTGTGCTCGGCTCATATCCACCCCAACCCCCATCGATCAGCAGATCCACCTGCTTGCCCAGCTGTTCGCGCATCTCCTCCGGGTCTGCTAACGGCTCATCGGCACCGGGTAAAGTGAGGGTGACACTCATCATTGGAGCGTCCATCTCCTTTAGTAACGCCTGCACAATGGGGTGTTTTGGCACACGCAGCCCGATACTCTTTCGCTTTGGGTGCTGCAAGCGGCGCGGCACTTCCCTAGAGGCTTCCAATATAAAGGTGTAAGGGCTAGGGGTCAGCGACTTTAAACGCCGGAACACAGCATTATCTACCCGGGCGTAGCTCGCCAGCTCGGAGAGATCTCGGCAGATCAGGGTGAAATTATGGTTGTCGTCCAGCGCACGGATGCGGCGAATACGGTCCAGCGCCGACTTGTTGCCAATCTCACACCCCAACGCATAACAAGAATCAGTGGGATAAATGACCACGCCTCCTTTGCGGATCACCTCCACGGCCTGATGAATTAAACGCAACTGAGGGTTTTCAGCGTGAACTCTAATATGTTTCATAAAAACAGCAACTTACCAAACTATCATGACAATATTAATTAAATATAAATAAGGCGAAACTACTTCCAATCATGCCAAATGGGACGACAGCCCTCTGGCAGGGCGTGCACATGACCTAATTTTGCCCAACTGCTGTGTGGCGAATGGAAGTCGGAACCCACTGACGCGAGCAAATCCAATGCTTTCGCATGCCCCGCCATCAGCTGCGCCTCCTCGAAATTGTGGCTACTGCAAGCGACCTCTAACCCCGCACCGCCGAGCGCCTTGAAGTCCAGCAAAAATTCTCGGAAGAGCGTCCGGCTCATTTTGTAACGCGCCGGGTGCGCCACCACGGCCTGGCCACCCGCGCCGTGAATCCACGCCAGCGCATCTTCCAGCGAGGCCCACTCGCACCCAACATAACAGCGCTTGCCTTTTTGCAGGTACTTTTTAAACGCTTGCTGCACGTCCCGCACCACCCCTTGTTCTACTAGGTACATCGCAAAGTGTGAGCGGCTCACCACCCCACTCGCCAGCCCACATGCGCCGGCATAGACATCAGGCATGCCAATTTTCTCAAACTTAGCCCCAATCGCTTCGGCGCGCTGTTGCCGTAATTTGCACAGGTGTGCAAGCCCAACCTGCATCTCCACATGTTGCTCGTCTATGCCAAGCCCAACGACATGGATCAAGCGCTTGCGCCAGCTCACTGAAATTTCAATCCCTGGCACAAATTTAATGCCAACTGCAGCCGCGGCCACAGCCGCCTCGGCGTGCCCGTGGGTGCTGTCGTGGTCGGTCAGCGCCAACACATCAACCCCATTTTTAGCGGCAAGATGCACCAATTCCGTGGGCGTTAAAACACCATCAGAGGCGGTGGAGTGGCTATGTAGATCGTAACAAATTGTGGGCAAGAGCTTGTTTTCCATTTTCGCGTGCTATACTCAGTTTCAACAGAGTATTATGACATGCCTGCTCACACCACGCTGATTATCATGATAAATAACCTATTCAAAACCCAACAATAACCACACTAAAACCATGAAATTCCTTGCTGACTTTTTCCCGGTCTTACTCTTTTTTGTTGCCTACAAAGTTTACGACATCTACGTTGCGACCGCCGTTGCGATTGTTGCTTCATTTGCACAGGTCACCATTCACTGGCTTAAACACCGCCGCTTCGAAAACATGCACTTGGTAACGTTGGCCATCATGGTTGTATTTGGCGGTGCCACGCTACTGCTGCAAGATGAGATGTTCATTAAATGGAAACCCACTGTCATCAATTGGCTCTTCGCCGCAGTATTCCTCGGCAGCCACTTCATCGGTCAAAAAACCATTATCCAGCGCATGATGGGGCAAGCGATGACACTTCCAGACCCGGTTTGGTTCAAGCTCAATGTCAGCTGGGTGCTCTTTTTTATCATCATCGGCTTTATCAACCTGTATGTGGTTTACAATTTTGATACTGACACTTGGGTCAATTTCAAGCTTTTTGGCCTGATGGGGATCACCTTCGCGTTTGTGATATTGCAAATCCCTTTTCTAACAAAATACATCCAGACAGATGAAGAGAATAACGGTAGCAACGACGAGAGGGGGAAACCGTAATGTTATACGCTATCATCGCTGAAGACTGCGCCAACTCACTGGAAAAAAGAGTCGCTAACCGCCCAGATCACATCGCAAGACTTAATGCACTCAAGGAAAGTGGCCGCCTTGTACTCGCAGGGCCTCACCCCGCCATTGATAGCGAAACCCCCGGCAATGCAGGATTCAGTGGCAGCTTGATTGTCGCTGAGTTCCCGTCACAGGAAGAGGCACAAGCTTGGGCTGAACAGGACCCTTACATTGCTGCGGGTGTTTATATAAAGGTTACGGTTAAACCCTTCAAAAAGGTTTTGCCATAAGGCTGAGCACTTGAAATATAATCGCAATCAGATGTAGCATTGAACAGCACGCCTGACACTCCACCCCGGTTTTTACTCCGACCTTAATTAGCGCTGAAGGAATAGATTATGAAATTACGCTCACATCTGCCCACATTACTGCTCTGCGCATCACTGCTTCCGGTATCAATTTCATATGCTGCAGAAGAAGCAACCGTGGTCACCATTAATGGGAAATCGATAAGCAGTGAAACTTTTGATCAATATATTGCGATGCGTGCACAACAGGTTCAGCTCAGTGGCGCTATCAGCAGTGAGCAGCGAAAACTGCTGCTACAGGAGTTTATCAATAGCGAGCTGCTTTACAACGCTGCGGTCAAAGCTGGCATCGATCAACTGCCAGCAGTAAAAGCTGAAATTGAGATGCATACTAAGAACATCATCATCAATAACGGGGTTCAAAAACAGTTGAGTGACGCTTTAACAGAGGCCGCGTTGAGGGAGGCGTATCAGCAGCAATATGGCCAGGGCACCGCCGAGTATCATACGCGCCACATTCTGGTTAAAAATGAATCAGATGCAAATAACATCCTAGCCGCACTTAAGCGCGGAGAAGATTTCAAAAGACTCGCTGGTGTAAGCTCCATCGACCCATCAAGCAGCGAAGGCGGCGACCTTGGCTGGCTCTCCACTGATCAAATGCCCACTACATTTGCCACAGTTGTAAAAAACCTTAAACCGGGAGAATATAGCCCACTACCAGCGAAAAGCCGTTTTGGCTGGCATATTATTCTGCTAGAAGAACAACGTCAGATTAGCCCTCCCCCATTTGAAGCCGTGGCAGAGAAGATCGCGCAGACACTACAGGGAAAAGTGGTCAAAGAGTACATCGACGAACTCAGAAATAATGCAACCATTGAGATCAAATAAACGCTGACCCCACTATTGCTGCCTCGAAAAGGCAGTAATGTGCGTGAGATACCCTGTGGCAATGCTAATTAACGGCTACGGCGCAATCCAAGCGCAACCAAAGCCAGCCCCAGCAGTGACATCACCAAGTAAAGCCCAGATGAGATCCCGTGCAAACGGGAAAACGCTGCTGCCAGCTCAGAGCTAGGAATAATGGCTCCTTGAGTTTTAAGGTCAGCCATCATCGGCTGCACAATAAATAGCATTGAAATGATGATCGTGAGCATGACCATCATCGCCCAGCCACGCCACTGGCGTAGCCAGCCACTGCCACGCGTGATCAAGCATGCAATGGTTAACGTCCCCCCGATGATAAGTCCAACCCAAAAGATCGCTGAAAACATTTTACCGGCGAGCATGCCTGCAAGCTGGCGATCTTCAAGTGTTGAAAATAAAACAGGGGCGACAAGATAGCCAACGGCGCAAACACCGCCAATCCAGAGTGCCATCAATACCCTTTCCGCACTATCAAATCGCTGTTGTGAAAAAATGACCATAACTACTGCTGCTCTTTAATTAAGGGAAATCAGGTGCGCTAGAGGTATTTGATTGAAATAATTTCATACTCTATAACACCCCCGGGTGCTTTAACCGTCGCGATGTCCTCTGCTTCTTTGCCAATCAGTGCGCGGGCGATAGGCGAACTGACCGAAATTTTATTGAGCTTAATATCGGCCTCATCGACACCGACGATTTGGTAAGTGACCTCCTCACCTGTCTCTTCATTACAGAGGCGAACAGTTGCGCCAAAAACAATCTTCCCCCCGGCATTAAGCTTAGTCACATCGATTATTTCAGCATTGCTTAATTTTCCATCGATATCATTGATACGCCCCTCGATAAAACTCTGTTGCTCTTTCGCCGCATGGTATTCAGCATTTTCTTTTAAATCACCATGCGCACGCGCCTCTGCGATCGCATCAATCACTCGCGGGCGGGCGACTGTCTTTAGCTCTTCAACCTCTTTACGCAAACTTTCAGCGCCTGCCAGTGTTAAGGGTACTTTGTTCATCCGTTTAGCTCCTTATGGAGGTCTTGTAAGTTAT
The DNA here is from genome assembly GCA_026982145.1 of Gammaproteobacteria bacterium. Lineage (GTDB taxonomy): Bacteria > Pseudomonadota > Gammaproteobacteria > SZUA-140 > SZUA-140 > SZUA-76. Next base: position 9,180 of record JALSHQ010000371.1, read on the forward strand.
TAACTCCATCCTGATCGATCTGCTGCAGCGCCATCGCGGTGACATGTGCGCCCGTGATCGTGGTGGTATAGGTGAGTTTATGTTGCAGTGCGGCACGGCGTATCTGACTAGAATCAGAAACTGCACGCTTACCCGAAGTGGTGTTGATGATAAAATGAACCTCGCCATTTTTGATCATATCAACAATGTGCGGCCGTCCTTCTGCCACTTTATTAACGGCCTCGCAGGGGATATCCGCAGCGACCAACGCCTCTTTAGTGCCACGCGTGGCCACAATATCAAACCCCATTTCACTTAGCATGCGCGCTACTTCAATCGCTTTTGGTTTATCGCCATCGCGTACACTAATAAAAACACGCCCACTGCGTGGCAATATGACACCTGCGCCTAACTGCGCTTTGGCAAAGGCTTCAGCGAAGGTGCGGCCAATGCCCAT
>JALSHQ010000372.1 GCA_026982145.1 Gammaproteobacteria bacterium
TGGCCAAACTGAAAACCACCTCTTTCTTGTCGATTTGATCGATAAAGGGATGACCGGTAAAGAGGCCGATGCGGCACTCGGCGCGAGCAATATCACGGTCAATAAAAACAGTGTGCCGAATGACCCGCAGTCACCGTTTGTAACCAGTGGTGTGCGCATCGGCACGCCAGCGATCACCACGCGTGGCTTTAAAGAAGATGAGTCGCGTCAACTGGCGGGTTGGATCTGTGATGTGCTGGATAACCTTGGCGATGAGGCGGTGATCAAGCGTGTTAAAGCGGATGTGCTGGCCATTTGCAAACGGTTTCCGGTCTATAAATAGCGCATAAGGGGCAGCGCAATCTGCTGCCTCTTGATGTATAGTTTTGATAACTTTCTCGCGAAGCTGAGAGCGCCAATATGCACTGCCCATTCTGTGGTGAAGCGGATACAAAAGTGATCGATTCTCGTCTCGCCAGTGATGGCGATGTGGTGCGACGCCGACGTGAATGTGTCACCTGTAGCGAACGCTACACCACCTTTGAGACCGCAGAGCTTGCACTGCCTCGCATGGTGAAAAATGATGGTTCTCGCGAACCTTTTAACGAAGAGAAGCTGCGAGCGGGTGTGTTGCGTGCAATGGAAAAGCGCCCGGTGAATATCGAGGAGATTGAGAGTGCAATCAATCGTATCAAGCATAAACTCCGTGCCAGTGGTGAACGTGAGCTTCCTTCCAACCAATTAGGCGAGTGGGTGATGGCAGAGTTGCGCGATCTGGATGAAGTGGCTTACGTCCGCTTTGCATCGGTTTACCGCAGCTTTCAGGATGTTAACGCTTTTCGGGAGGAGATTGAGCGGCTGCAGAACGACTCTTCGCCTGAGCTTAAAAAACGCCAGATAACGCTGCTGCCGGGTGAGCGTGACAAAACTTAGCGTGCCAGAAAGTCACGACGCAGACCTCCCGTTCATGGCGCGAGCGCTGCAGCTTGCGAAGCGTGGCCTTTATACGACCCATCCCAACCCTCGTGTCGGCTGTGTGATTGTGCAGCAGGGTGAAATTGTGGGTGAAGGGTGGCACATGCGTTGCGGTGAGCCCCACGCCGAAATTTATGCACTGCGGGCTGCGGCCGAGAAAAGTGCGGGCGCAACGCTCTATGTCACGCTTGAACCGTGTAGCCATCACGGGCGCACACCGCCCTGTGCTGATGCGTTGATCAAGGCGGGTATAGCGACGGTTGTGATCGCGATGGGTGATCCTAACCCACTTGTAGCCGGTCGAGGGATTGAAAAACTCAAGGTTGCCGGCATTGAGGTTAGGGTAGGGGTGATGCAGGCAGAAGCCGCTGCGCTGAACCCCGGATTTGTTTCGCGCTTTACCCGAGGCCGTCCGTATGTGCGCTGTAAATTAGCGATGTCACTCGATGGGCGCACCGCCATGGCATCGGGCGAAAGTAAATGGATCACCTCCTCCGCAGCACGCCACGATGTGCAGCGGTTGCGTGCCCGCAGTGATGCGATCATGACGGGAGTCGGCACCATGCTTGCCGATGACCCGCAGCTAGATGTCAGACCAGAGGGGGTTGACGAGCTGCATCTGGCGTTGGCAGGCGAGACGCTGCGGTCGCCACTGCGGGTGATTGTCGATTCGACACTGCGCACTCCACTGGCGAGCCGCACACTCGCGCTGCCGGGAAAGAAGTTGATTGCGACGGCGGTAGAATATTCTGAAATACTCAATCAGTTACAGCGTAAGCGTGTTAATGTGTGTCGTTTTTCAGGCAGTGGCTCGCGAGTGAATTTACCGCTATTGCTGGAGTATCTCGCCGCCATAGAGGTTAATGAGTTGTTGATTGAGGCGGGTCCCACATTAAGTGGAGCCATGCTCCAGGCCGCACTGATTGATGAGCTGGTGATCTACATGGCGCCGCACCTGATGGGAGACCAAGCGCGCGGTTTAATGACCTTGCCGGGGCTTGATTCAATGGCGCAGCGTGTGTCACTGAAGACCAAAGAGATACGCGCCGTGGGTGATGACTGGCGAATCACGCTGCAGCCGGTGGCGCAATGAATGAGATGAGGTGGTTATGTTTACAGGGCTGGTAGAGGCGGTGGGTGAAGTGGCCTCCATTGAGAGCAGGGGGGGGGAATCGCGCATGAGCTTTGCGTCTGCTTCGCTGGGGTTGGGTGATGTCGCGTTGGGCGACAGCATTGCGATCAACGGCGTCTGCCTCACCGTCGTCACAAGAACGGATGAGCACTTTGCCGCCGATGTTTCGGCTCAAACACTGGCTTGCACAACGCTCGGAGCACTTAACATTGGCAGTCGTGTTAACCTTGAAAAGGCGCTACTGCCGACTACACGCATGGGTGGGCATATGGTCAGTGGCCATGTCGATGGTGTGGCTACGGTGGTTGCACTCAAACCACAGGGAGCATCGACCATCATCTCTTTTAAGATGCCACCGCAGCTGTCGAAATACATCGCTTCAAAGGGTTCTATCTGCGTGGACGGGGTAAGTCTCACCACCAATGTTGTGAATGGCCACTGCTTTGAGGTGAATATCATCCCGCACACTCAGCAACAGACGATTATCGGTAAGTACCAGGCGGGCAGTAAAGTGAATATCGAAGTTGATGTTGTGGCGCGTTACCTCGAACGCTTATTACAACGTGGTGTTAATGAAAATGAGCGAGGAATGACGGTGACACGCGAGTTTCTTGCATCTCAAGGCTTTGGTGATTGATGAACGCACCCCTGATGAGTGAGGTTTAAGCGCGTGCCATTATCGAGTGCAGAAGAGATTATCGAAGAGATTCGCCAAGGGCGGATGGTGGTGCTGGTGGATGATGAAGATCGCGAAAATGAAGGTGATTTGGTGATGGCCGCGACGGCGGTCAGCGCTGATGATATCAACTTTATGGCGCGCTACGGCCGGGGGCTCATCTGTTTAACCTTAACGCGTGCCCGCTGCGAGCAGTTGAATTTACCGCTTATGGTCAGTGATACCCATAGCAATCACGCGACCAACTTTACTGTCTCCATCGAAGCGGCCGAAGGGGTGACGACCGGTATCTCAGCGGCTGATCGTGCCACCACGGTGCTGGCAGCCGTCAAGCCAGACGCGAGTGCGATTGATATCACGCAGCCGGGGCATATTTTCCCATTGATGGCTCAGGATGGCGGCGTACTCACAAGAGCCGGCCACACCGAGGCGGGCTGCGACTTGGCTCGCCTAGCAGGGGTTGAGCCGGCAAGCGTGATTGTTGAGATTTTAAACGATGATGGCACCATGGCGAGACGCCCGGAACTGGAGCATTTTTCCGCCCAGCACGGTTTGAAAATGGGGGCGATTGCAGATCTCATCCACTATCGTGTGCAGCATGAGAAGACCATTGAGCGGGTGGCTGAATGTACTCTCTCGACGCTGTATGGTACTTTTAGAGTGCTCTCTTATCAGGATGTGGTGGATGGCCAGCTGCACCTTGCGTTGATATATGGTGAACCACAGTTGGATAAACCAGTGCTGGTTCGAGTTCATCTTGAAGACCATCTCGCCGATATGTTGTGTGCAGAGCGCCTTGATGGTGCTTGGCCGCTAAAATCTGCAATGGAACGTGTGGCTAAAGAGGGTGCGGGTGTGATTGTGATTCTCAAAAAAGAACTCAATGCCAGTGCCACTATCCGTCAAGTGATCGACTATCAGATGCGTGAACGTGGCATTAACCCACCACCCGCACAGCAAGGGAGTGAGTTAAGAACCTACGGTGTAGGTGCGCAGATATTACTTGATGTCGGCGTGCATGAAATGCGCGTACTAGGGCAGCCAAAGCGCCTTCATGGGCTCTCTGGGTTTGGGCTAGAAATAGTCGACTATGTGCCGTGCCATTAATTAAAGGCACGGTTTTAAAAACGAATAATTTTTATTGTGAGTAAAAAGATATGGCGATAAAAACCTTTGAAGGCGACTTCAACGTCGCAACGGTCCGCTTTGTGATCGTCGCGGCTAAGTTTAACAGTTTCATTGTAGATCACCTGTTGACAGGCGCACTGGCGACACTCAAGCAGCACGGTGTGAGCGAAGATAATATTCACATTGTTCATGTGCCGGGGGCTTTTGAGTTGCCGCTAGTGGTTAAAAAAGTCGCCGCAAGTCAGCGTTATGATGCGGTCATCACATTGGGTGCGGTCATTAGAGGAGGAACGCCTCATTTTGAATATGTTGCCGGTGAATGTGTGAAAGGGATAGGCGCTGTGGCGATGTCGCATGATATCCCCGTGACCTTTGGCGTCTTAACCGTCGACACTATTGAGCAGGCCATTGAACGCGCGGGCACCAAAGCGGGTAACAAAGGTGCAGAGGCGGCCATCACAGCGATCGAAATGGCAAGTTTAATGCGCGCTTTAGACGCATAACCCAACACCCACTTTCCAGTTTAGTCACTATTTAGTAAAGGCATTATGAGTCGAACACGTAGTCAGGCGCGCCGTTGTGCGGTGCAGGCGTTATACCAATGGCAACTTACCGGAGAGGATGTGGCTGAAATTGCGACACAGATCCTTGAAGAGAAAGATGCAAAAAAAGTCGATACAAGCTACTTCCGTGGCTTGTTGAGTGGGGTGGTGAAGCAAGTGGATGTTATGGACGCGCTGTTGGCACCTACGCTTGATCGCTCCATTGGAAGCCTCGACCCGGTTGAACTGGCGATCATGAGAATGGGCGCATACGAGCTGAAATATCACCTTGAGGTGCCTTATCGAGTGGTGATCAATGAGTCGGTGGAACTGGCCAAAACCTTTGGTGCAGACCAGGGGCATAAGTATGTGAATGGTGTGCTCGACAAGTTGGCCGCCTCACTCCGCAGTGGCGAGTTCAAACTGAAGCGGCACTCAAAATAGGCTGTGCTGCCGCACGCTAAAGCCCACCTTTCCTAGAATATTATCGCACCAGAAGCGTGATGGAATTTGAACTGATCAAACGTTACTTCAGCGATATTGGGCACTGTCGTGACGATGTGGTGTTAGGGGTGGGCGATGATGCAGCGATCCTCTCACCCCCCCCCGCTCATGAACTGGTCGTTTCAACAGATACGCTGGTCTCTGGCGTTCACTTTTTTCCCGATGTCTACCCTTATTCACTCGGCCATAAAGTGTTGGCGGTTAACCTGAGTGACCTCGCTGCGATGGCCGCTCGCCCGGCGTGGGTGACGCTTGCACTCACGTTACCCAGCGCTGATGAGCAGTGGCTTAGCCAATTTGGCCGAGGGTTTTCAGCGCTGGCACGCCAGCATGGTGTGCGACTGGTAGGGGGGGACACCACTTGCGGGCCGCTTGCGATTACAGTGCAGGCGATGGGCTTTGTGGCGCAGGGCGAAGGTTGGCGACGCAGCGGGGCGAAAGTGGGCGATCTCATTTATGTGACCGGCTCGCTTGGTGATGCAGGGCTAGCACTCAAGGCAAAGCAGCAGCCGTTAGCATTGCCAAAAAACGAGCTGGATGAACTCTCTTTGCGTTTAACCCAGCCCACCCCGAGAGTGCAGGAGGCGCAGGCGCTTAACGGCTTGGTGAGTGCGGCCATAGACCTGTCGGATGGGTTGGCGAGCGATCTTGGCCATCTGTTGCAAGCGAGTGGTGTCGGCGCAGTGATTGAGTGGGATGCGCTTCCGCTCTCTCACGCCTTTCGTGCTTGCCAGCAACACCCTGCGGCGCAATCGCTCTCCGCAGCGTGCTGGCAAGCACTGCCACTGTCAGCTGGGGATGACTACGAGCTCTGTTTTACCATCAACCCCGAACACCAGCATGAAATGAAACGGCGTTTATCGCAACAGGGATTTATTGCGCATCACATTGGCGTGATCGATGATGACATTGGCCTGCGTTGTAAACAGAAAAATGGTGTGCTGTTTGATGTGACACAATCAGGCTACCAACATTTCACAAATTGATAGAAGAACCGATGAGTCAAAAAAATAGACGACTACTGCTCTCTGACCTGAAAAATCCGGTCAATTTTTTCGCCCTTGGTTTTGGTTCGGGATTATCAAAGTATGCGCCAGGCACGATGGGCACACTGCTTGCCGTGCCACTTTATCTTTTGCTGGAGCCATTGCCGCTACACTATTACCTACTAGTCGCAATGGTTGTGACACTGGTCGGCATTTGGTTATGCGATCGTTCGGCTAAAACCTTGGGGGTGCATGACCACCCGGGCATCGTGTGGGATGAAATTGCAGGCTACCTATTAACGATGGCTGCTGCTCCTTCAGGCTGGGAATGGGTATTACTGGGTTTCTGCCTCTTCCGCCTGTTCGATATCTGGAAGCCGTGGCCGATCAAAGTGATCGACCGCAAAGTAGAAGGGGGCTTTGGCATCATGCTGGACGATGTGGTTGCCGCACTGTTTGCGTGGGGTGTTTTGCAGTTGATTGTTGTAGTGGTCGATTAGCCGGGCTGTCATTGACGATAGAGTTTAGGGAGTCTCTGGTTTATTTATGAACTCGTATCTTGCACCTAAATTACCCACCTTCTGCGTTGCAAATCTTTGCAATAGCTCGGTTAAAAATGAACTTCGATGGATGTGATCAGCTGGTCGCGATCTTTGAACTGGCCAAACAGCCCTAGCTGGTTGCCATAAAAAATATCGGCACCGACTCCTGCGGTGATTTCATCACAGATTTGATAACTGACTTTGAGGCGCGCTATGCCATCATTGAGGTCGGTGTTGTGTATCCATAGCAGCTCGGTGGTGAGTGTCTCGTTTATGAAATTGCGTCTGGCAAGGAAGGTGGTGGTGGTCTCTCGGTTATCTCGCAGCATACCCGCATCATTGTTACTCAGGTATGACTGAAAAATCTGGGCGCTCAGCAATGTGTCGCTAAAACCAAACCAGTCGAGTCCAATGACATAGGCGAGTTCGTTGGTTTTAATGACACCATCGTTGTCACTGATCGCATTGGTGCTGATGTAACGATCCAGCGAATAACCGACTTCACCGCGCAGTGTGAGGCTGCCAAAGGCGTTACTAAAAGTGGTGCCTATGAGGTGGCTGCGTTCATAACGCGGGGTGATGGTGGCGACAGGGCCGCTGGGGGTGAGGCTCAGTTGGCGATAGAGTACCGGATTGTCATCAAAGTGATAGAGGTAATTAAACGTCAAGTCCCAGCCATTCCAGAAGGTCGATAGACGTGCGCCCCAGTCAGCATCCTGAAAGGTGTTGTTGGGGCGCTCTTCTGCTGCCATGACGACTGCGATACCCGGGGGCGGGTGTGGTATTAGTTGAGGTGATGTGAAGGTGTAAAGGTCATTTCCTTCAGCGAATTTATGATAAGTTTGGTCGGGGATCCATAGCAGTTGCAGCGTGAAGTCATTGATCGGGACCTCGGCGTTCACTGTCCACAGCGGAATGCGTGACTCATCAAAATCATCGAGAATAAATTCACGCCACTCCTGCGGATTGACGACATCAAGCACTTTCAGACCATCGGATTCCCCCCATACAATCTGTTGTTTTCCTAGCGTCAGAAAGCTACGCCCGATAGTGGTTTCGATGTAGAGCTCGCGTAGCTCGGAGTCGGTGCTTTTGTTAGCATCAATGTTATTTTTTGTATCGTTGCGGATGCGGCCGATAGCCGTGAGTTGTGTATCACGGCCAAGGTCTATTTCGATCTCAGGCTGAATAGTGGTCTCAAATTTATGAGTCTTTTTTTCTGTTGTACTGTAAGCCCATTCGTTGTCGATGGAGATCACGCTGTCGATGGCAGCAGTCGCCGTTGTGCTCACAAGTGCTATGCAAACAGACAGCAACGCGCGTGAGGGTTTGTTATAAACCACGCCGCAACGCCCGCTCTGTAAACAGGTCGTCACTGATCGGTGTCTGGTAATCCACTTCGCTGAAAATGAATTTTGTGGTGTGACCTGTTTTGTGATTTTTGACCTCTAGCAGGTGTGCTGTCCAGATCTCCTGCACCTGTTTTATCTCTCTGGTGTAAATCGTCTTGAGTGGTTTACCACGCAGGCTATCAAACTCTGCTTTGCGTATCATCCAGATTTCGGCATCAATCCATTGAGTTACTTTACTGTGGCCGAGTTCTTTAGCGGTCTTCTTGTCTACAGGTATGGACTCAGCGATGAAGGTGCTATGGCCATCGATGATCTCTTTGCCGATCGTCTTTCGGCTGTAGTCTTCGATGCTGACCCGGGTCTCTTGTTTGATCTCTTCATAGGTAAAGTCGGTGCCGAGAAAATAATCACCACGATCAGAAGCGGAGATGCGTCGCACCTTGCGCATCGCGGGCAGGTAGAGCCACTGGTCATCATCGACACTCGCATCGGCGTAATCATAGGTCATAAACGCGGTGTCTTTGATATTTTTAGGTGTCAGGTAATAGATAGCCGTGCGTTTTTCATCGCCAAAATATTTACGGAAGCCGCGTGTTTTACGAATGCGCTGCTTACCTCGCTTGTCTGTCATCTCCATCAGCACGGTGCGTGATACGGATAGCCCCTCATCGCGTGCATTGATGTTGTGAGCGATCTCATCGCCGCTGGGCAGCACAGCAGCGAAGGCTGAAGGCATCACCAGCGTGAGCAGTAATATTGGTATGAGCGCTGTCGTTACGTTGAGTTTTTTCATGATCATCGACTCCTTCTTTGTGCTGGGTATGAGGTTTTAATGCTGCTATCTGGATGCCGTACTGCCAAGGCCGATGAAGCGCGGTTTAAACACTTTTATCAATGCTGGCAGGATGGTCATGCTGGCAATAAAGCTACTGGTCACTGCCACGACGACCAGTGCGCCGAAGCGCGTTAGTGGTACCACTTCGCTGGTGGTTAAAACACCAAAGCCAAGTGTTAGTGCTGCGAAGTTGAACAGTAGTGCACGCCCGGTGGAGGGGTAGAGCGCGGTGATCGCCTCATCAATGGTGCGCCCCTCTTTTTTGATTAACACCTGTAGTCGCTCAATGGTATGTACGGAGAAATCCACCCCAAGGCCGATGGCGATGGCGGCAAACATCGAGGTGCCGATGGCGAGTCAGATGAAGGTGATGATCAGTCCCGCGATAGGGTTGAGGCGCTTTGCGTTCGCGTCGATGTATGCTCCCATGTAACCACTGACCGCTCCTTCGCCGGCCAGATGAATCACATCGCCATCGCTTTTGGGCGCGCGTTCTACCAGCTCAAGCAGCGCTTGATAGGTCGATTGTGCTGCTGTTTGATCTTCGAGTTCGGCGACGATGAGTGTCGCACTGCCATCACGTGCGGTAATGCTACCGACGAAGAGCGGGAAATCCATCACGGCTTCTCGAATGGCATTGGCCTCTTGTTGAGTGGTGGGCGTCTCTTCAAAAAACGGTTCCACCAACATGCCGTCTGCGGTGCCGATGACATCGTTCTCAGTTGCCAGACTGGTGATGCGGTCGGGGTCGATGTTGTCGAGCTCTTCAAGCTCAAAGCTCAGCCACT
>JALSHQ010000373.1 GCA_026982145.1 Gammaproteobacteria bacterium
CCTGTGATTTTATTAAAGCCTCACCAATTTGATCGCCAATTTGCTTATGCTCGATGGCGGTTTTCGGAATGAAACAGTGAATGTATGATTTTTCGTTTTGGCTAGATTTGTGTTGCTTGAATAGATGGACACCATGCTGGTCGATGCGTGCCCCGAATGTTTTACCTGTAATTTTACTTTTATCTTTGAACGTTACGCTGTAATCCAGAAGCTCTTGAGCGTTATTAGTCAAAATACCATTGTTGTTTTTAGTATGAGACTCCGCCGTAAGCTGAAATGGATGGCTAATCACCAAAATTTTGAGGTCACGCATCTCAATCTCATCGGCGATATCTGTTCCTGTGAAGTTAATGACGATTAACTCATTTTGAGTGTCGAAGGCGGTGAGTACACCATCAACTTTTTGGTTGTTGATTAGGTGCGCCGTGACCGCCATATTGGTCAGATCCCTACTGTTTTCCATGCTGGATAATGGTGGTTGGGGTAACTCAATAGTATTCACCATTAAACTTTCGCTCCTTCTTAGTATTTTTTGGTATTAGTCTCTTAGCGGCCGCCCTCTTGCTAGCCGCAGGGCAGAATTCGATCCTCTGAATAATAGGCTTGAAGTTATCGGCAGAGAGCCCTATATCACTAGCACCTAGAGTTAAACAGATGTATCTTTAAAGCGAATAATGAGAGAGAGGAATTCCCAATGAGAATGGATAAATTAACAAGTAAATTTCAGATGGCGCTAGCTGATGCTCAAAGCTTGGCCGTGGGACGTGATCACCAATTTATTGAACCGGCTCATTTGATGGCCGCGCTGCTTGACCAGCAGGGCGGCACTGTTCGCCCGCTATTAAATAGTGCTGACGTCAATGTGAATGCATTGCGTTCTCAGTTGGGTGAAGTGCTGGACCATTTATCGAGTGTTGAAGGGGCTGCGGGTGATCTGCATATTTCCAATGACCTCGGCCGCTTGCTGAATATGACGGATAAATTTTCACAGCAGCGCGGAGACCAATACATCTCTAGCGAGCTCTTTGTGCTTGCTGCAGTAGAAGATAAAGGCGCGCTGGGGAGTGCAATGCGCAATGCCGGTGCTGTTAAAGGAGCGCTTGAGAAGGCGATTAAAGAGATGCGTGGCGGTGAAAATATCGATGACCCTAATGCTGAAGAGCAGCGCCAAGCACTTGAGAAATTCACCATCGATCTCACTGAGCGTGCGGAGCAGGGCAAGCTTGACCCGGTGATTGGGCGTGACGATGAGATTCGCCGCACCATTCAGGTATTGCAGCGCCGCACAAAAAATAACCCAGTGCTGATTGGTGAGCCCGGTGTTGGGAAGACCGCAATTGTTGAAGGGCTGGCACAGCGTATCGTCAATGGTGAGGTGCCGGAAGGGCTTAAGGGAAAGCGTCTATTGTCGCTTGACATGGGATCGTTGATTGCGGGCGCTAAGTTTCGTGGTGAGTTTGAAGAGCGTTTGAAGGGAGTGCTGAACGACCTTGCCAAGCAAGAGGGTTCAGTGATTCTCTTTATCGATGAGCTGCACACCATGGTGGGTGCAGGCAAAGCAGAAGGGGCGATGGATGCGGGCAATATGCTAAAGCCTGCACTGGCGCGAGGTGAACTGCACTGCGTGGGTGCGACAACGCTAGATGAGTATCGCCAATATATCGAAAAAGATGCGGCGTTAGAACGTCGTTTTCAAAAGGTGCTGGTGGATGAGCCGAGTGTTGAAGACACCATCGCCATTTTGCGTGGTCTGAAAGAGAAGTACGAAGTGCACCACGGGGTTGAGATTACAGATCCCGCGATTGTTTCAGCCGCGACACTGTCGCACCGTTATATTACGGATCGGCAGATGCCGGATAAGGCGATTGACCTGATTGATGAGGCTGCGAGCCGTATTCGCATTGAAATCGACTCCAAGCCCGAGTCGATGGACAGGCTTGAGCGGCGTCTGATTCAGCTTAAAATTGAACGCGAAGCGGTAAGCAAGGAGAGCGATGAAGCTTCGAAAAAACGGCTTGCGATTCTTGATGATGAGATCGAGCGCATCGGGCGTGAATTTGCCGACCTCGAAGAGGTGTGGAAAGCCGAAAAGGCGGCACTGCAAGGTACCCAGCAGATCAAAGAAGAGCTTGAGCGTGCGCGTACCGAGTTGGAGACAGCCCGGCGCGCGGGTGATCTTGCGCGGATGTCTGAGGTGCAGTATGGCCAAATCCCTGCACTGGAGAAACAGCTTGATATGGCCGCACAAGCAGAGATGCAGGATATGACACTGCTGCGGAATAAAGTCTCTGATGAAGAGATCGCTGAAGTGGTTTCTAAATGGACTGGGATTCCAGTATCACGGATGTTGGAAGGCGAGCGCGATAAGCTGTTACGTATGGAAGAGGCGCTGCATCAACGAGTGATAGGGCAGGATGAAGCTGTAAAAGTTGTTTCTGATGCCATTCGCCGTTCGCGTGCAGGGCTTTCTGACCCGAATCGTCCCAATGGTTCATTTCTATTTTTGGGGCCGACAGGGGTGGGCAAGACGGAGTTGACTAAGGCGCTGGCTTCATTCCTGTTTGACACTGAAGAGGCGATGGTGCGAATCGACATGTCTGAATTTATGGAAAAACATTCAGTCGCGCGTTTGATTGGTGCCCCCCCAGGTTATGTGGGGTATGAAGAGGGCGGTTATCTGACCGAGGCGGTGCGGCGTAAGCCCTATTCGGTAGTGCTGCTGGATGAGGTAGAGAAGGCGCACCCGGATGTCTTTAATGTGCTGTTACAGGTGCTCGATGATGGTCGCCTGACCGACGGTCACGGACGGACGGTTGATTTTCGCAATACGGTGATTGTGATGACATCAAACCTTGGTTCGCAAGTGATTCAGGAGATGGCAGGTGAGGAACATTATGAGGTGATGAAAGCGGCGGTGATGGCGAGTGTGAGTGCCCATTTTCGTCCGGAGTTCATTAATCGTATTGATGACGTGGTGGTGTTTCACCCGCTAGCACAAGCACAGATTCGTGCGATCACTGATATTCAAATTGACTATCTTCGCCAGCGCTTGCATGAACGTGATATTGGTCTTCACCTCAGTGATGAAGCGCTGGATAATTTGGGTGAAGCGGGGTTTGACCCAGTGTATGGCGCGCGGCCGCTCAAACGTGCGATTCAGAATAAGCTGGAAAACCATTTAGCACAGGAGATCCTCACGGGTAAATACCAGGCAGGCGACGTGATTGAAATATCACTGGCAGAGGGTGAGTTAACCTTTGAAAAAGGGCGAGATGAAACTGTAATTTCTGCCGCCTGAGCAGTGAAGCACTGTAGGTAGTCGCCATCTAGCCGATGGCGACTACCCATTTTATTTTAGAATTCGCTCGCGGTTCACCATTGCTGCGCCACTTTTCTATGAGGATTTCATCGGTTTGTGGGAGTGCCGCTGCTTGTCAGGGTATAATTCTTTGAAATTGTTATTTTTAAGGTTTTATACCGTGATATGAAAAAATATTGCTCTGATGATCTCTATGCAGCAGCGCTTGATGAGGTTGTTGATTTTAGTTTTGATGAATCTGTTGTCGATGTCTTCCCAGATATGATCAACCGCTCGGTACCGGGCTACAGCACATTAATTAATGTGGCGGGAATCTTGTCGGCACAATATGCACAGCCTAAAAGCCAGCTCTATGATCTGGGTTGCTCCTTGGGGGCTGTCACCCTTTCGATGCAACATCGGCTGTCACAACCCGACTGCCGTATTATTGCAGTGGATAATTCAACGGCGATGATGGCACGTTGCCGCCAGCATGTGGGCAGCGATGCGGCTAATGTAACGGTGGAATTCATCTGTGATAATATTCAGGCGACCCCCATTGAGCGTGCTTCGGTAGTGGTGCTTAACCTAACGTTACAATTTATTAAGCCTCAGCAGCGTAGCGCGATGATCGAAAAAATTTATGCCGGTATGTTACCCGGCGGGGTGCTGCTACTCTCTGAAAAGCTAGCGTTTAGTGATGAGCAGGAAGCGCGCTTGCTTACCGAGATGCACCACGCTTTTAAAAAGAGCAATGGTTATAGTGACCTTGAAGTGAGCCAGAAGCGCAGTGCATTGGACAATGTGCTAGTCCCAGAGAGTCGACAGCAGCATGAGGCTCGCTTGCAAAATGCAGGATTTACGGGGGTGCATCAGTGGTTTCAGTGCCTTAACTTTGCTTCGTTTATCGCTGTAAAATGACCATTTATAACGCGCTGTATGAACAGCTTGAGGGCTCTCCCGTTGAACCGTGGCTTAAAACCTTACCACAGGCGGTTGAGGCGGCTTTTGAGCGTGGTCATGGTGACCTTGAAAAATGGCAGGCGGCAGTGGGTGCGCTACCCAGTATTAAACCCTCTTCCATTGATTTGTCTGCCCGTTGTGTGCGCATCGGCACAGCGAGTGATCTGGACGCGGCAGCAGCGGTAGAAATTGAGCGTCAGCTTCGCATCTTGCACCCTTGGCGAAAGGGGCCCTATTCTATATTTGGAATCGACATCGACACTGAATGGCGCTCAGACTGGAAATGGGCGCGGCTACAGAAACAGATCTCGCCATTAAAAGGGCGTTATGTGCTCGATGTAGGTTGTGGTAATGGTTACCACGCGTGGCGTATGGCCGGCGAAGAAGCAGCGCTGGTGGCTGGCATCGATCCCACGATGTTATTTGTGCAGCAATATCAGGCGTTGCAACAATATATGCCGCACGTGCCGGTTTATGTGTTGCCGTTGGGTATTGAAGCGTTGCCACGAGCGCTGAACGGCTTTGATACCGTTTTCTCAATGGGCGTGCTCTACCATCGCCGTTCTCCGATAGATCACCTTTATGAGTTGCGCAGCTTGTTACGTTCGGGCGGCGAGCTGGTGTTGGAGACGTTAGTGGTTGAGGGGGGGCAAAATACGGTAATGGTGCCCGCAGGTCGTTACGCAAAAATGCGTAATGTCTGGTTCATTCCATCGGTGCTGGCATTAGAAGCATGGTTGACCCGTTGTGGTTTTAAACATATTCGATTGGTGGACAGGGCGGTGACCACGATTGAAGAGCAGCGCAGCACCGCATGGATGACGTTTGACTCGCTGCCTGATTTTCTTACTCCAAACAACCGAAGCCTCACCGTTGAAGGCTTGCCAGCACCCATGCGCGCCGTGATGGTGGCGGAAGCCCCCTGATTACGCTGAAGAGTATTAGTGACTATCTATCTATATGAAATTTAAGAAATATCTATAATTCTGCGGGCTTGGTTAAGAATGTGACCGTGCTATAATCTACTTACCTTGAAAATGATGGTAAATGCGCCATGGTGATGTTTGACCCACAATATATTCGCCCAGATGACGTGGGCACACAGCGTAATAAAACGTTGATATTGGCGCCATCTGTTGCTGTGCCGCCGACCGAGGCGACCGCTTACCGCCCCAGAGATCAAGCGAGCGGCAACACCATTCCAACGGTAACGCATGAGCGCCGTCAGCCACTTTCGCAAGACCGTCGTCGTAAAGAGCGTCGAGAGCAGGATTTTCCCGCTCTACTGGATACTCGAAGCTACCGTGAGCGCCGATTGCAATTGCGGCGAAAAAAAGATTCCTTAGATACTGGGTCAGAGCCAGCAGTTCGCGGCACACTGTTCGGTATTAATGAAGTGATTTAACGCGGCTTGGCATAATTTAATCAGAGGTTCCTTAAGGCAAGGTTATTCCCGTTTTCTGCAAGCTGAGCCAGCTTAAAGCCATCGCTTGTCGCGATAAATAACAGGAAAATCCTGCAAGTCTAGTGTATTGTGTGGCTTGCGTTGAATAGAGATTAAGAGGTTAGAATGACAGCGATATACATACAGATTGCCATTGTGTTGATGGTGGTTGCGTTTTTAGTTTTCTTAACGATGGATGATAGAAAGAACCGAAAGCTTCGCGAAGAAGAGGAGCGGGAAGAGACGTTGGCGTTAGAAAAAAAGCGAGAAGAGTAGCGCGATCACTCACGTCAAAAGGTGAGTTGTTGATTATGACGCTATTGAGTGAATCCAGAGAAATTCCCTAAATTCCCACCTGTTGCCTGAATCGCACTTTCCACGCGATTTAATACGCTGTTTTGGCTAATGCCTCCCAATACATATACCCTGTTGTTGTAAGTGGCGGTTGCGGTTCCGCTTCGAGGGGTAGTGAGCGGGGTGGTGTATTGCCACTTGCCGACGCTGCCATCGCTCTCCAGTGGCGCGAACTCTACACTGCCAAGCCTGTTGGCACCATCGTGCCCAGCTAGAATATAGAGGTATTTTCCCAGCGTGAAGGCCGAGGCGATAAAGCGTGGTGTAAGCAGCGCGGTATTTTCAATGCGCCAAGGCGAAATCTCGCCGCTGTTTGATATTTTGCTTGATTCAACGTCACCATAGCTGACGGTTTGGTCGTTTTTCATATGACCGGCAAGTAAGTACAGATGGTTATTGCTGATTGCCGACGAATGGATATAGCGATCAACTTGCGACTGCTGTGGTGAGAGCTGCCATTCATTGAGTGTGCCGTCCGCATTGATTGATGTGTATTCAATGGAGTGCAGAAAAATACCGTTATAGCCGCCTAGAGCATAGAGGTAGTTGCGATGTTGGTTGATCGTGAGTCCGCGCCGCGGGGTGGTGAGTGTTTGTGTTAGCTGCCACTGCCCCAGTGAACCATCGAGATTTATTTTAGCTTTTTCGACCGTTGCGACGGGAATATTACTCTCTCCTAAAGATCCTTTTGCACCACCAATGGCGTACAAGTAGCCATTGACGGCAGCTGCCGCGAGGTAAAACCTTCCTTCATTGAGCATTGTCGTCTGTTGCCATTGACCAAGGCTCCCATCCGAATGAATTTTGGCGTATTCGACAGTACGGACATAGTGGTTTTGATCGCTAATGCCACCGAGAACATAAAGGTGGTTATTGTAGGCGGTGGCCGCAAGTGCTCGCCGTGGTACATTGAATGCAGCCTCACTGTTCCAGCCTAATTTGAATCTCTCTTTTTCGCTTTCATCATGCTTAGTTTTCAGTGAGAAAACTGCAATAATGGCCAGCAGGACAACAAATAAAAAAGGCCAATGGTAGTTCTGTTTGTCTGTTTTCATTGAGTGAGGCCGTTAGTGTTACGCGCTATTTGGTTTTTATGGGTTAGTTTTTGGACGTCTTTGGAGTCGTATCAGCAATAATAGCAGTGTTTGAAAATGGGGTCGTGTTGTGACAGAAGAGAATTTTGAAATCATCGAGAAAACCACTTGCTACAAAGGTTTTTTTAAGATGACACAGTTGCGTCTGAGGTATCGTAAGTATAATGGTGAATGGAGCGAGGTGTTAACGCGCGAGATATTTGAGCGTGGCCATGCTGTAGCGGTATTGCCCTACGACCCGGTGCGTGATGAAGTGGTATTGATAGAGCAGTTTCGTGTGGGCGCGTTAGATTTTCCGGCGGACCCTTGGTTGATCGAAATTGTAGCTGGCATTATTGATGAGGGTGAAAGTGCGGAAAAGGTTGTACATCGGGAGATGAAAGAGGAGGCAGGATGTGTGATCGAAGAATTAGAGCACGTTTGTAACTACCTCGTTAGCCCGGGTGGTACGACTGAATCAACCGCGCTGTTCTGTGGCAGGGTGGATGCAACCCATGTGGAGGGTGTTCATGGCCTTGCGGATGAGGGTGAGGATATAAAGGTCAGTGTTGTGGCGTACAACGAGGCGGTAGCATTACTAGAAAGCGGCCGTATCAATTCAGCTAGCCCGTTAATTGCCTTGCAGTGGTTGATGATGAACCGTGAACGCCTACGTCAGCAGTGGCAATAACAAAGTAATGCTGATTTGGCATCAAAGGTTCCTTGAGTTGGTCGATATATATAACATGCTAAAAAGCAGTTGTGAGTACTTATGTTGATACCCAGTGGCAAGCCTCTGATGTTGATGTACGAAGAGAACTATCAGGCGCTGACTCGCCTACTGCCTGATATGGAGGCAGATATCGCGATACTTTCCTCCTCTAGCGACCTTCCTGATTTGCATATGAAAGTGGTTGAGCGCGGAAAATATACGCTGACAATCACCTTTTTACATGCGCTTGATGATAGTGAAATCGTGCCTGATATGTATTTGAAGATAAAAGTCTATCACGATGCAAAAGTCGCGGAGGTGCTTACCTATCAGAATAAGACTGGCTTCGCCCGTATTTATTCATATCCAAATAAGAAAATACGTTATCCCATTGAGAAGCGGCGAGTAAATCAATTTTTTTCGGAGTGGTTGTCATACTGTGTCTCTAGGGATTATCGTTTTGCCTGTAGCGCAGCGGTATGACCATCACGATAGAAAGCAAAGTATCAAGCCTACTCATACTTTGCCGATAACTGTTGTACCTGTATCCGAATGTCACCATCAGTGTTGGTGGGGTGTTCGCGAGATTCAAGTAGACTAAGCAAGGGGGAGTTTATAATGAGCGGCCCAAAAGATAATGACTTTGATTTGGAAGATGAGTGCTCTGAAGACTATATTGCTGCTGATAAGTGGAGTAACGAGTGGGACTCCGCAGGCGATTTATCAGGCATAGACTTTAGGCTTGTTGACGAAGAGTAAAAGTTTTTCAGCTTCTCACGGTAAGCGCACCGATTTGGCTATTAATCTTTATATAACCGAAGCGTTCGGTCGGCCAATTTTAGTCATGCTTACACGCTCTAAAAAGCTATAAATAAAACCATTGTTGCAGCGCCTCCTACTCCGAAACAATAGGGAGCATTTCATTACTGTCCATACTCCGACAAGCCTGCCCATAAATGCCAGTAAATTAATCTCGATTGATTTGAGTTTAGGCTCGAAAATAAATCGGCATTACTGATACAATATTTAAAATAAATTTCCTGTAGGGTGCTCAAGTAAGAATGCACAGGTATGCAGTTTCCATTTTTATTGGTGTGATGCTGGCTTTCTGGCAATCTGTGGTGGTCGCTGAGGTCGCTGAGGTCGCTGAGGTCGCTGAGGTCGCTGAGGTCGCTGAGGTCGCAGCTGGCGACGGCTTAGTCGAGGTGAGCCTTGGCATCGAACTATTCCGCTGGCAGGAATTTAATGGCGCTGGCACGCGGTTGCTGACTGAGCAGGGGCCGCGCGTCCGCTTTAGGATTTCTCATAATAATGAAGCAAGGTTAACCGGTGGCTTTATTTATAATATAAGCGGTTCGTTTTATGGCGGTGATGTTGAATATGATGGCCAGAGCCAACCGGGCGGGTACTTTAGTGCTGCGTATGTGGATTATGCCGGTGTATCGGGGGAGTTCCTTGGTGGCTATCGACTGAAAAACCTTTTCTGGGGGCGTTCATTTGATCTGCTTGCAGGTCACGGTCTCGACAGTTGGACAAGAGAGATTGGCAACGGCATAAACTCTCAGGGAGACAAAGTG
>JALSHQ010000374.1 GCA_026982145.1 Gammaproteobacteria bacterium
AGTCATGCCCCGCTCTACGGCCAACTGACGGGCGTGTTGATACGCCTCATCATAGGTATCGCCATGCAGTATCGCCTCTGCACCCTTCTCACGCACGGCGTTAACTTTGATGGCTGGCGTTGTCGTTGGCATTACGATGGTCGCTTCAACCCCTTTTTTCTGTGCTGCAAGCGCTAACCCTTGAGCGTGATTACCCGCCGAAGCTGCGATCACCCCTTTCTGGAGGCTTTCTTCGGAGAGTGATGCAATTTTGTTATACGCGCCGCGTAGTTTAAAGGAGAAGACGGGTTGAAGGTCTTCACGTTTTAACCACACTTCATTGTGAAGCCGTTTTGATAGTGAAGGCATGGCATCGAGTGGTGTTTTGATGGCCACTTCATAGACGGGGGCTTTTTCGATTTTTGCTACATATTTCTCTAACATCACCATACGGTATCAGCTCAACATCAGTTTTCCTAATCAAAATCGGTCAATAAACGGTTGCTTCTCATGACATTTTGTCACTTCGCAGGTATCATTTTACACATCAAAAGATTGGAGAATGTAAATGACACAAGATGAAATGAAAAAGATGGTCGCTCATGCGGCGCTGGAGTATGTCGAGGCAGGGGCGATTATTGGCGTCGGTACTGGCTCGACGGCCAATCATTTCATTGACGCTTTGGCGGGCATCAAACATAAAATCGATGGCACCGTGGCGAGTTCTGAAGCGACTGCAGAGCGCCTAAAGGGTCACGGCATTGCCGTATTTGAGCTGAATGAAGTGAGCGATATTCCTGTTTATGTTGATGGTGCGGATGAAACAAATAAATACTTGCACTTGATCAAAGGTGGCGGCGGCGCATTAACGCGTGAAAAAATCATTGCAGCGGCGAGCAACAAATTTGTCTGTGTTGCCGATGGCAGCAAACTGGTGGATGTGCTGGGTGCATTTCCGCTACCGGTTGAGGTGATTCCAATGGCTCGCAGTTATGTTGCACGCGAGATCGTCAATATGGGTGGCCAGCCGGAGTGGCGTGAAAATTTTATCACCGACAACGGCAATCAAATCTTGGATGTGCGTAACCTAGAGATCCTTGACCCCGTTAAGATGGAAGCGCAGCTGAATAACATCGTGGGGGTTGTCACCAATGGCCTGTTTTCAATTCGCCCGGCAGACGTGTTGCTGCTTGGCACTGAAGAGGGCGTTAAAACCATTACGTGAGGTGGGTAAGCAAAGCGTGTTATGCAAAAGTTTCTAATCATTGCTGGCGCCGCTCTGCTCACTATTGGCCTGCTATGGCCGTGGATCGAAAAGCTTGGGCTGGGCAGGCTGCCGGGTGATATTGCGGTGGAGAAGGAGGGGTTTAGCCTCTATTTTCCGGTAGTGACGTCGATTATAGTGAGTGTCGTGCTGTCGCTGCTCTTCTGGTTGTTTCGCAAATAAATACCTTGGGATCTTGAGCGCGCTTTTGCCTTGCCAGCGAACAGAGTTTCTGCTCGTGCAAAGGCCTCATCTTACTTTGCTGCGCCCACCGGAGGTGTGACTGGGGCAGTGAGTGTGGTTAAAGCAGCACGCGCTCAATGCCGCCCTTCTTCACTTTATCGATAAAGCTGCGTTGCCATTTCTCACCAAAGTAACGGTTCACCAGCTCAACCACGATATAACGCGGTTCCATGCCGGTGACATCATTATAGCGTGCCAACCCCTGCTGGCAGGCGGGGCAAGAGGTGAGTAGGCGCACCTCACTATTCTCAACTTTTGGTTTACCCGTGAGTTGTTCGATCCCCTCGATCAGCTCCTCTTCTTTGCGGAAGCGTACCTGCGTCGCAACATCGGGGCGTGAGACGGCAAAGGTGCCCGCTTCGCCGCAGCAGCGATCAGTGAGGGTGGTTTCGCCATTCAACAGTGTGCTGGTGACCTTAAGCGGTGAGTGGTGTTTCATCGGTGTGTGGCACGGGTCGTGATAGAGGTATTGCACCCCCTCAACCCCTTCGACGGAGATCTCTTTCTCCATCAAAAACTCATGAATATCCATTAACCGGCAGCCGGGGAATATTTTGTCAAACTCATACTTCAGCAATTGATCCATGCAGGTACCGCATGAGACGACGACGGTTTTGATATCGAGATAGTTCAGTGTGTTGGCGATACGATGGAACAGCACGCGGTTATCGGTGGTGATCTGCTTCCCCTTTGCCTGATCGCCAGAAGAGGTTTGCGGATAGCCGCAGCAGAGGTAGCCCGGCGGCAATACTGTTTGCACCCCGCTCTCATAAAGCATCGCGAGTGTCGCCATACCCACCTCACTAAAGAGGCGCTCCGAGCCGCAACCCGGAAAGTAGAAGACGGCTTCAGCATTTTCATCGCTCTTGTTTGGATCGCGCAGAATCGGCACTGCTTTTTCATCTTCTACCCCCAGCAGTGCGCGGGTGGTTTGAGTCGGGATATCCGCCGGCAGCGGTTTTTTCATAAAGTGGATCACCTGAGCCGGAACGGAGGGCTTGCCTGTGGTGGATGAGGGGCGTGCATTGGGCGGTGTTTTCGGTGTGAGAGCCTTGAAGAGACGATGCCCGAGTCGCTGCCCGGCATAGCCCCACTGCAACATCACTTTGCGCATGATTTTAATCGAGGTGGCGCTGGTAACATTAAGAAATGCCATCGCCATACGCGGCCCGGGTTTGAGGCGAAACGGCAGGCGTGTTTTTAGAATGGTGCGCATGCGAATCGAAACCTCGCCAAAGTCGATATTAACTGGGCAGGCAGGTAAGCAGCGGTGGCAGATGGTGCAGTGGTCGGCAACATCTTCCATCTCATCAAAATGGCGCACTGAAATGCCGCGGCGCGTCTGCTCTTCATAGAGAAACGCCTCGATCATCAGGCCGGTCGCAAGGATCTTGTTGCGCGGCGAATAGAGCAGATTGGCGCGCGGCACATGGGTGGTACAGACCGGCTTGCATTTGCCGCAGCGTAGACAGTTGCTGATGTCGTCGTTAAGCGCGCCCAAGTCGCTCTCTTCGAGAATCAAGGCTTCCTGTTGCAGTAATCTCAAAGAGGGCGTGTAGGCGTTCTCAAGGCCGGAGCCGGGCAGGAGTTTGCCGCGATTAAAAGATCCCTTTGGGTCGACGCGCTGCTTGTACTGCACAAAGGCATCAATGCTCTGCTCATCCATGTACTGCATTTTAGTGAGGCCGATGCCGTGTTCACCAGAGATCACACCATTGAGCTGCTGCGTAATTTCCATAATGCGGTCAACGATCAGTTCCGCTTCGCGCATCATCTCGTAGTCATTGGAGTTGACGGGGATATTGGTGTGGATGTTGCCGTCACCTGCGTGCATATGGAGCGCCACAAAAAGGCGACTGGAGCGGATGTTACGATGGATCTCATCAAGTCGTCTACGCACGAGCGAGAGTGCTTCGCCCCCAAAAATTTCTTTGAGTGGTTGTTCGACTTCGCGGCGATAGGAGATGCGTATGTCGCGGCGTAGCAGCAACTGAAAAAAGGTGTCGCCGGGCTTGACCTGCGCTGCTTCATGCTCAGTTAACAGCTCACTTTCTGCCGCACTGCCATCCATCTGCTCAATCAACGCCTGCCAGCGGTCGTGGATCGTTTTTAGGTGGGCGCAGGCAGCATCACGCTTTTTGAGGATGATGGCATTGCTCTCTTCACTCACTTCAAATTGCTCTGAGAGCGGCATGGTGGCCAGCTCATGATCGAGGAAGGCGATCACCGTATCGATCATCTGTAGCTTGTTGCGGGTCGACTGTTCAATATTGATGCGTTCGATCTGTTCGTTATAGCGGGCAAGATTTTCAAGCGGGATCACCACATCTTCATTGATTTTAAAAGCGTTGGTGTGAGCGGCGATGGCGGCGGTGCGGCCGCGGTCCTGCCAGAAGCGGCGGCGCGCCTCGGGGCTGACGGCAATGAATCCCTCCGCTTCGCGCTCATTGGCAATGCGCACCACGGCGGAGGCCGCGCGTGCCACTTCATCTTCAATATGGCCGCCGATGTCGATCAGTAGCAACATCTTGGGCAGCTCAGAGCGTAGCGCTTTGGTGGAGTAACCGATTGCGCGCAGGTAGCGTTCATCTAGATGCTCCATGCCGGAGAGCAGGGTTTCGGTGCGCTGTTCGATATGCTCTTTTATGGCCACAATGGCTGAGACTGCCGAATTCATGTCAGTGCCGAAAAATTCCAAGCAGATGGTGCGAGTGAATTTTGGTTTCTCATGCAGAATAAAGACGGCCGAAGTGATGAGCCCATCGCACCCCTCTTTTTGAATGCCGGGAAGGCCACCAAGGAACTTATCGGTCACATCTTTGCCGAGTCCACGGCGGCGAAATGCATGGCCGGGAAAGCGCAGCGTTTCAGCAGGCTTGGTGGGCGTTTCGCCGTCGCTACCCAAGTAGTGGAGGCGAAACTCAACTTCATCTTGGTCGTGAATCTTGCCGTGGTTGTGGTTGATTCGCTCGACCTCAAGCCACTCTGCATCGGGCGTGACCATGCGCCATGAGACCAAATTATCAAGCGTGGTGCCCCATAGCACCGCTTTTTTGCCACCCGCGTTCATCGCCACATTGCCACCGATCGTAGAGGCATCTTGTGATGTGGGGTCGACAGCGAAGACATAACAGTGTGATTCAGCGCGTTCCGCAACACGGCGCGTCACTACACCACATTCGGCACGCACAGTAGCGACAGGCGCTGCCACACCCTCAAGTTGGCGCTGCACCACCTGCCCGAGCCCTTCGAGTTTTTCAGTGTTGATGACGGCTGTCTCTGCCACCAACGGTACTGCACCGCCGGTATAGCCGGTGCCGCCGCCGCGCGGGATGATGGTGAGTTTGAGGTCGATACAGGCTTCGACCAGCGCGCGCACCTCATCTTCACTGTCAGGCGTGAGGATGACAAACGGCAGCTCAACGCGCCAGTCGGTAGCGTCGGTCACGTGCGAAACGCGCGCAAGGGGGCTGAAGTCGATATTGTCCGCGCGCGTCACCTTAAGCAGGCGCGTTTCCGCCTCACTGCGCAGCGCCTTCTGATGCGGTAGCCAAGCTTCGAATTTATCGACGGCGTTGCGTGTCGCTTCCAGCAGGCTAAGTGCAATGTCGTTACTATCGGCGCGCTCAATCGTCTGGTCGAGGCGGTGATGCAGCGCCTTGACCAGCGCTTGCCAGCGCTTGCGGCTGTTGATCAAATCATCTTGAATATAAGGGTTACGTGTGATGACCCACATATCACCCAGCACCTCAAACAGCATCCGCGCTGAGCGCCCAGTACGACGCGAGCCGCGTAACTTGTTGAGCTGGTGCCAGCTCGGCTCGCCGAGAAAGCGGACCACTATTTCACGGTCGGAAAAAGAGGTGTAGTTATAGGGGATCTCACGAATCCGCGATGTGGTGGTGGCTTCTTGCATTCTCGATTTGATTTATAAAGATTTATGGTTGACAGCCGATGGTATTTTCAATGGCATCTGAGGGGGCAGTTTAGCACGCATTAGCGTTGTTGAGCACTATTGCTCTGGATGATACCAATAAGGAAAGGGGCGAAAAACCCCTAAAAAAATAACAGATTATGATGCATGGACAACAATGGCTGAAGCTGAAAATAAGCGTGTGATCCCCCCCGAAGAGCTTGATAGCGATAGAGTTGTCGCCCAGCTCTATCGCTGCTCGCCACTCTCTACGATGGAGGTGGAGCAGATCCCCGTGTTGGTTTCGCTTTCGGTGGTTGAGCGCTACCCCTCCGCGACTCAGCTTTACCCTAATGGCGCGCCCGATGGCATGCTGTTTTATCTGTTTAAAGGTGGCTTAGAGATTGCCGAAGATGGCGATACCGTGACCATTCAGGCAGATTCGGATGGCGCGTTAACACCGCTCTCCAGCAAGCGCTTTACAACGGCAGTGGTGACGACCTCTGGGGAGGTGGATCTCATCTGCATTGAGAAAGAGTTAATAGAAACCCTAACCGCCTGGGGGCAGATCTCAGCACCTGAAACAGAAGTGGTGATGAGTGAAGATGGCGTGGTGACCATCGACCGCGCGAGCTGGCTTAACTCAATGATTAAATCCCCCACTTTTCGAAAACTGCCCGCTGCCAATATTGAAGCACTGCTTAACAAGCTGGAGCCGGTGCACGTTAATGCAGGCGACCTGATTATTCGCCAAGGTGATCAGGGCGATTATTTCTACATGATTAACAATGGCGTCGCCCTCGTGACCATTAATCCGGAAAATGATGAAGA
This sequence comes from Gammaproteobacteria bacterium, assembly GCA_026982145.1. GTDB lineage: Bacteria > Pseudomonadota > Gammaproteobacteria > SZUA-140 > SZUA-140 > SZUA-76. The sequence goes on from JALSHQ010000374.1 coordinate 6,231, forward strand.
CTCGGTGATTATGGCAGAGCTTAATGAAGGCGCCAGTTTTGGTGAGGCGGCGCTGATTTCAGATAAGCCGAGAAATGCCACCATCACAATGATGGAAGATGGTGTGTTGTTGCGGCTCTCAAAAGAAGACTTTATTCACTTATTGAAACAGCCAACCCTACGTTGGGTTGAGTTTGATAAGGCTGCCAGCATTATTAAGCGCGGTGCAAAATGGATCGATGTCCGGACGGCCGAAGAGTATGAGAAAGGGCATCTTCCCGGCGCGATCAATCTACCCATGCGTGACCTGCATAAATCTGCACGTGAGCTCAATACAAAGATCCCTTACATCTGCTACTGTGGCAGTGGTACGCGGAGTTCTGCGGCGGCCTTTGCCCTCTCTCAATATGAGCTGCGCATCGCCGTGCTGAAGGACGGTATCGAAGCACTTCCCGAAAATCGTCTTCAAGTGAGTGATGCCGCTTAATCAAAGCCGTCATTTAATGGGCACTGAATTGTTGAGCCCTATTAGCCGTGACGGCTGACGGTTTGCTAGAATGAGCGGAAGAGAGATCTCCCGTTTAAAAACCTCTGAAGAATAATGTTGATTCATCAACGACGCCACAATAAAAAATGGGCCGCCTGAAGTCACACCTTAACCGAAGATTTTCACAGTTTCGTCTCTCGATGGCTACCGTTGAAGGCGTGCCTCAGCTTGTATTGCTTGGGGCGGTGAGCGGAATTCTTGCGGGTTTAGTGATTGTGGCCTTTCGCATTCTAATCGAACACACTCAGATGAGCTTTCTGCCCGGTGCCGATGCGGAAAACTATGAAGACTTGTCACCACTGATGCGTCTGCTGCTCGCCACAGTTGGTGGGCTGGTGGTTGGCTTATTGTTTCAATACATTGCAAAAGGCGCGGCGCAAGTCGGCGTGGTGCATACCATGGAGCGGCTCGCTTATCATCAAGGGCGCCTGCCACTGCGCAATGCTGTTTGGCAATTTATCGGTGGTGCCATCACCATTATCAGTGGCCACTCTGTGGGGCGTGAAGGGCCGGGTGTTCACCTAGGTGCTGCCAGTGGCAGCCTGCTTGGGCAGTGGCTGCAACTCCCTAACAGCAGTACCCGCACGCTTGTTGCTTGCGGTGTTGCCGCAGCCATCGCAGCATCATTTAACACCCCGCTTGCCGGTGTTATTTTTGCGATGGAAGTGGTGTTGATGGAGTACACCATCGCTGGCTTTATTCCGGTAATTATGGCCGCTGTGCTGGCGACCATTGTCTGCCGCTGGTTCTTTGGCTCTGAGACGATATTTCTAGTGCCCGATATCGGCATCGGCACCATTGCAGAGCTGCCGTTTGTTTTTGTACTGGGGCTGGTCATTGGGGTGCTGGCGGCCACTTTTATTGAGCTGCTACAACGCTTTTCACGGATTAGCGCGCGTTGCCCGTTATGGCAGCGCACCACTGTGGCCGGTTTTATCATCGGCATCTGCGCGCTGGCCACACCACAGATCATGGGCATCGGTTATGACACAGTGAATGCCGCCATGCTGGGGGAGATTGCCCTCGGCATGTTAATCGCCATCACGCTGGTGAAAATATTAGCAACCACCGTGGGGCTGGGGCTGGGGCTTCCTGGAGGGTTGATTGGCCCGACGTTGGTGATCGGTGCAACGGCAGGAGGGGTGATCGGCATCATTGCCGATGCCATTTTCCCCGGTGCAATCTCATCCCCCAGTTTTTACGCCATCATCGGCATGGGGGCGATGATGGGGGCGACACTGCATGCACCTCTAGCGGCATTGGTCGCAATGTTAGAGCTGACGGCCAATCCCAATATCATTTTACCTGGGATGTTGGCGATTGTGACCGCTGACCTGATCAACTGCCACCTGTTTGGCAAGCCATCTGTTTTTATTATGTTGATTAAAGAGCGCGGGCTCGATTTCCATGAATCTGCACTGGCGCAATCACTGCGGCGTGTTGCAGTTGCGAATGTGATGGAGCGCGGAGTGGTGAATGCTGAGCAAAAAATTACCCTTGCGGCGGCGCAACGATTGCTAGATCAAAACCCCGGCTGGATCATTATCCGGCGCAATGAAAATCACTTTTCGCTACTGCCCGCGGTTGATCTTGCGCAATACCTGCGCAGTGTAGCGATAGTGCCTGCTGATCCAGATAACGATACGATTGATCTGCTAGCGATTCCTGCCAAACGGTTGGATGCCGCCACCATTCACCTGCAAGCCTCACTGCAAGAGGCGCATGAAGTGATTAACAGCACGGGGTGCGATGCGCTCTGTGTTGTTTGTAGGAGAAGTGATGGCAAACGGGTGGATGGCGTCTTGACGCGTGAAGAGATCGAGATGCACTACCAGTCGTAAACGTTGGCATGTAGCATCCAAGTGGTTTTAAAGATAGGGCGCTACCGTGCTTCAATACTGCTTAATAATGCACCCAATGGTTTGAGCTCTGGGTATCGTCGGCAGGTATCGCGCACATAATTGAGCGTGCGGGGGATGTCATTGAGGTAACCGGGTTTATGATCACGAATGTTGAGCCTCGAAAAAATGCCAATCGCTTTAAGGTGGCGCTGCACGGCCATCAGCTCAAACCATTTGATGAACTGCGCGGTGCCGACTTCATTGATCACTTCTTTTTCGACTAAACGGCGGTAATATCCCTCTACCCACGCGAGGACTTGCGCACGCGGCCATTCGATATAACAATCTTTAAGCAGTGAGGCGAGGTCGTAGGTGATGGGGCCGAAGAGGGCATCCTGAAAATCGAGCACGCCAGGGTTGTTGTTTTCAACCACCATTAAATTTCGCGAGTGATAATCACGGTGCACCCACGTGCGGGGTTGTGCCAGTGCTGATTGCGCCAACAGCCCGAAGGTCTGGTCTAGCACCGCGTGCTGTGTCGCATCGAAATTAATGGCAAGTTGCTGCTTAAAATACCATTCGCGTACCAGCTCCATTTCTTGCATGAGTAGCGCATGATCGTATTGCGGTAACGTGTGGGGTACTTCACTGCTCGACTGCAATAACAGGAGTGCCTCTAGCGCATCGCGATAAAGCCGCCCGGCCGTCGTAGCATTTAATTTTTCAAGGTACTGCACGTTGCCGAGATCAGTCAGCAGCAA
>JALSHQ010000375.1 GCA_026982145.1 Gammaproteobacteria bacterium
ACCATGATGCGATTTATACAAGCATCGATTCATTACAAAATGCGACAACATTTTTCACAATCTCAAGCGATAAACCTCAAACGGTGGATTGCATTTTGATCGACATCGACAGCACTACCAAAGCGTGGAAAAGCACCATCACTGAGCTGAAAGAGCACGCTAGCATCAGTGCCCCGATGGTTATACTTTCATCAGACCGCGATACTTCTAGCCCCGCCATGGAAAGCACTCAGCCTTATCATGCATGGATAAGAAAACCGATTGAGCACACTCGCCTGACAACTGTATTAGCCGAGCTAAATAGCCACCAATCCGCCCATAATAATGCGACCCTCCCTGAGCAAAACATAAAGCAGACATATCACTTTAGCCTTGATATTCTTGTTATTGATGATGATAAAGTGAACAGAATCGTCGCTAAGAGCTTGTTAATGAAAATGGGCTGCAGCATCGACACGGCAACATCAGGGAAAGAGGCTATCCAAAAAATAGAGCATCAAGAATATGATGTGATTTTTATGGACTGTATGATGCCTGAAATGAATGGCTATGAAGCGACCAAAGCCATTAGAGCATTAGAGGCTGCTTCCAGTGAAAAGATCCATCGCACTATTATTGCGATGACAGCCAATAATATGAACGGCGATAAAGAGCGCTGTTTAGCCTCCGGAATGGATGATTTTATCTCTAAACCGATTAACACCATGGGGCTGGCTGAAGTGCTTAAGAAATACCAAAAACTAATTTAAGGAACCTCTGATTAATTCTGGACGAAGTAGATTGTGGTCTAAAACATTCAGATTCAAGGCGCGAATCGCACGTAATAGCGGGTTATTGCGAAGATTCGGAACGCAGAAGCTGGATATTTTAGACGCAAGACACGAGTTCATGAATTGATCAGAGGCTCCTTAAGCCTAACTTGTAACGCATACAAAAGGAAACAACAATGAGGAACGCATGCCAAAGCTGCGGAATGCCTTTAAAAAGGGATCCACACGGTGGTGGTAGCCACGCGGATGGCTCTCGAAGTAGTGACTATTGCAGCCACTGCTACGTTGATGGAGAATTCGCACAGCCCGATTTTACGGCTGAGGAGATGCGGGCACTCTGTATCGAAAACTTAACAGCAGGTGGCGTACCGAAAATTATGGCGCGCTTGTTAACCAAAAGCATTCCTAGGCTAAAGCGTTGGTCTGCAAAGTAACATGATTAAACCCACTGCTTTATAAAGTCATGGAAATAGAACCTTTTCTACAAATGATGGTTAAGCAAGGCGCCTCTGATCTCTTTTTCAGTGTCAATGCGCCGCCCTGCATTAAAGTCGAAGGCGTCACTTCCCATATGAATCAAGATGCCTTATCACCAGATGAAACGATGCAACTCGCCTATTCCGTGATGAACAAAAAACAGATTGAGACCTTTGAAGAGACGCTAGAGATGGACGTTGCAATTTCACGTAAATCGCTGGGGCGGTTCCGCATCAATATCTTCCGCCAACGGGGTGACATCTCAATCGTTGTGCGCCATATCACAGCAAATATCCGCACTGTAGCGCAGCTAAACCTCCCATCTCAGCTCAACGAATTGGTGATGGAAAAACGTGGGCTGATTTTAATTGTCGGCTCTACCGGCGCAGGAAAATCAACTACGCTAGCAGCGATGATCGACCATCGTAACCGCAATAAAACAGGCCACATCCTTACCATCGAAGACCCGATTGAATACGATCACCCTCACCAACAATCGATTGTTAACCAACGCGAAGTGGGGTTAGATACCCACTCCTTTGCCAGCGCGCTTAAGCGTGCCATGCGCGAAGCACCAGATATCATTATGATTGGTGAAATACGCGATCAGGAAAGCATGCATCAAGCCATTTGTTATGCGGATACAGGGCATCTGTGCCTCTCCACATTGCATGCAAACAATGCATCACAGGCGCTTGAGCGCATCATTAAGTTCTTTCCAGAGCAGTCTCAACAGCAACTGTTAATGGATCTTTCCATGAATTTGAAAGCGATCATTTCGCAACGGCTTGTTGTTGGCGTAGATAAAAAACAGGTCCCCGCCGTGGAGTTAATGCTGAATACCCCTTATATTGCCAGCATGATTCAAAAGGGGGAAATCGATAAAGTCTCTGAGGCGATGGAACATAGCAATAATATGGGTATGCAGAGCTTTGACCAAGCGCTCTATAAATTGTTTAAATCAGGAAAAATAAGCGAGGAAGAAGCGCTCAGTCACGCTGACTCACGTAACAACCTTGGTGTTCGCATTCGACTGGCTAGGGATAGCAAAGTACCTGCTGTTGATAGCGGCCTCTCTTTCCAGTAATTGATGAATTACGTTAGATCGTTAGTGATGCCACCCAGAATAACCGCAACACATTACTTAAAGCCACGTTATAATGGCTCCTCATCGAAACCGGATAATGTTATGAACCGTGGTTACGCCGTACTCTATCTGATTACCGCCCTCCTGTTTTATTTTGGGTGGAAGACGCGCAAGGAAAATAGTTTGCTATCAACGGCGCTGTTTACAGCTGCAGCGATTATTACAGCACTACTGATCGGTGGGCACTTCGGACTACTTTGAAGCCCTGTTGCACTACTTAGTTAGTAGCTGCAAGAGACAAGTTATTGAATAAGTCAGAGGTTCCCTAATATAGCCGCGTCTATATCGATTAAGGCACTAACCGCACATCATCTAAATAAAATACCCGCGGTTTTTCATTCCTGCTGGAAAATAGAATCATTCTTCTAATCTGATCTAGGTGCAATAAACGGGATCTTGGTCCCGCTGCGATCTCTGCCAAAGGGATCATTACCGTACTGGCACCTTTATCCACCCTTAATCGGCCATTGTAACGCTCACTATGCGACGGCGCGTGCTGTAGACCGTCATCAATGCGCAGGTTAAAACTAAACGCGCTACCGGGGTTGTAGAAGGTCATCGACAACGCCTGATAACCTTTCCAGTTCTGATCACCCGCTGCATAACTCACCCCGCTCCAAGAGCCATTTACTGTTTCAATTTTCAGTGAATTCGCACCAGAAAGTAGATGTTGATCAGAAAATGAGATGTGGGTTCGCTTTCCACTCGCCCTGCCGCTCGCTTTCCATAGTTTCTTTTCCAACTCATGCTCAAAGCTTCCCAACAGTGGGAATTGCTGCTCACGTAGCCACAGCGCACGCCATTCGTTCAGCGCGGGTGATACGATCCACAACAGTGCTGCAACAAGTAACAGTAACTGCACAACCCGTAGCATCCAGTGGTTGACATGATGCCAAATGACAATACCACCAAGCGCAAGTAACATGCCCAACACGCCAAGACGTACATCCGCCAGCGAAGCTGTTCTTCCCACATACGGCTGCACGGCTTCAATCGCCACCATCAACAACGTCGAAGCAATGGCGGTAATCGCTAGTGCCTTCCACTTTCCGTGATGCTCGATTGCAAAATAGAGCAGGCCGCCCAACAGAAAGAAGGTAACGGTATGGCCAGCATCCATCGTCCTCCCAAGTGCAGCCGGGTTAGCACAACTGCCCAACGGAATGAAAGCAAGCAGCGCAAAAAGAGTCAGCGCGCCCACAAGTGCAATCAGATAACCTTTTTTCACTATCGGCTTTCGTAGTTAAAGTTCATTTGATGAGGTGCGAGTGATAAACCTAATCATCCAGCGAGCAATGTTCTGTTCGTCAGTATGGTGTTGCAGTGACTCGATTGCAGCAGTGTATACAGCTTCACCCAATAAGTGACGACGAAACTCAATCAACGCTCTCGCATAGGGTTTGGTAAACTCAGGGTGCCCTTGAATGGCGAGAATGCTACTCCCCAGTTGAAACATTGCATGTGGGCAGAAAGCGCTGCCCGCTATTAGCACTGCCTCCGTAGGCAGTTCAACAACCTGGTCTTGATGGCTCACCAGTAGATGGCAATTTTCTAGCGGTGGCTCCATCCAGGGGACGGCTCTTTTTACCGCCATCACATGCACACCCACCCCCCATCCCCGCTCAGATTTTTCAACCTGCCCGCCAAAGGCCTGCGCCACTAACTGGTGCCCAAAGCAGATCGCGATCAACCGCTTCTCCGCTTGCCGCAAACGTGAGATAAATCCCTGCAGCTCTGCGATCCATGCATTACCGTCATAAACACTCGCCTTACTACCGGTAGTGATGTAGCCATCACACTCGTTGAGATCAGTCGGGTAGTGGCCGTTCACCACATCATAAATCTTAAAGCTAAGCGCAGGTTCAACCTGTTTGAACAGCGACTGAATCATCGCGGGATAGTCGCCGTGCCGCTCTCGAAATTGCGGTTTCACAGCATCGCACTGTAAGATTCCGATTTTCATCTCTGTAGATCCTTTCAACTGATTCACCATAAAACGTATCACAGAACATTTGTATTACAGGTGAGTATTCGATACTTTACATCTATCAAACCGATAATGAATAGTGAGTTTGCAGCCAACAAGCGCTTACGACAAGAGGAAAGGTACCCATCATGCATGCCAGAGCGGTTAAGAGTGTTGCTGATGCCAAGCTCATCGTCAATGAACGTAATATCCGCCACGTCAAAGTGGGCATTTTTGATATTGATGGCGTGCTGCGTGGCAAGTACATCTCGCGTGAGAAATTCCTCTCAGCGCTCGACAAAGGGTTCGGCTTTTGCGACGTGGTACTCGGCTGGGACAGCAAAGACCAGCTCTACGATAACGTCAACTTCACCGGCTGGCACACAGGCTACCCCGACGCCCCGGTACGCATCATCCCCGAGTCGTGTCGCGAGATCCCATTTGAAGAGGAGACCCTCTTCTTTCTTGGCGAATTTACAGATCAAGCCGCCACCCTCTGCCCACGCGGGCTGCTGCAACGCACCATTGCGAAGGCCGCCGAGATGGGGCTATTTCCCGATGCCGGTTTTGAGTATGAGTTTTTTATCTTCGATGAGACGCGCGAGTCAGTCCGCAAAAAACGGTACCAGAACCTAACGCCGCTGGCGCCAGACTGTTTTGGCTATTCAGTGCTGCGCAACAGTGTAGATGCAGAAATTTATCAACAGATTCTCGACCTTGGTGAAGCGATGGATTTTCCGATTGAGGGGTTACACGAGGAGACAGGCCCCGGCGTATTAGAGGCTGCAATCACTTATGATCATGCTCTGGCCTCGGCCGATAAGGCGGCGCTCTTTAAAACCTTCACCAAGATTTTGGCGCAACGCGCCGGCTTAATGGCCACCTTTATGGCAAAGTGGTCACCCGAGTGGCCCGGGCAGAGCGGCCATATTCATCTCTCCCTGAATGATGCCAGCGGCAGATCACGCTTTTATGATGCGGATAAACCCGACAACATGAGCGATTTAATGCGCCACTTTGTTGCAGGGCAGCAGCAGTTTATGCCTGAATTGCTGGCGATGATCGCCCCCACCATCAACGCTTACACCCGTTTGGTTCCCGGCTTCTGGGCACCGACGGTGGCCACTTGGGGGGTTGAAAACCGCACCTGTGCGCTCCGTGTGATTACCGGCAGTGCCACTTCCCAGCGAGTTGAATATCGCGTCGCCGCCGCTGATGCCAACCCTTATATCATCCTTTCCGCTGCCCTTGCTTCAGGCCTTGCGGGCATTGAACAACAACTGGAACCCGATGAAAAAGTGAGCGGCAACGCCTATGAACAGCATTTCCCCGCAGCACGCCAACTGCCGACAACCCTCTGGGAAGCGGCTCAACGACTCAAAGCCTCTGCCATGGCGCGCCAATATTTTGGGGATCACTTTGTAGAGCACTACGCTGCCAGCCGAGAGTGGGAAGAGCGCGAGTTTAGAAAGCACATCACCGACTGGGAAATGGATCGCTACTTTGAGATCATCTAATGGCCACCTTTAAAGTCATCTCCCCCGTCAATAATCGCCGCTATGCAGAGCGCAGCTACGCAACAGATAAACAGATTGAACAGCGTTTAAAAGCTGCTGCCATCGCTCAAACAGCGTGGCAACAGAGACCTCTTGAGGAACGTCAAGCGATCTGCCTCAAAGCAACAAGCGCGCTGCTCGCGAGGCAAGGTGCCATTGCTGAAGAGATTAGCTGGCAGATGGGGCGTCCGCTGCGCTACAGCGCCGGCGAGATCAAAGGTTTTGCTGAACGCGCGCGCCATATGGTCAGAATCGCCGCTGAAAAATTAGGTGATATTGAAATTGAGTCCTCGACAGAGTGTGCACGCCTCATCCGCCGCACACCGCTCGGTATCGTACTCTCAATCATCCCGTGGAATTACCCTTACCTCACCGCCGTCAACTCCATTATTCCAGCTTTGATCGCAGGCAACAGCGTCATCATGAAACCGTCATCACAAACCCCCTTAACTGCCGAGCGCATTTTTGAAGCCTTCGAAACAGCGGGACTGCCGGCGGGATTATTTCAGTACCTCTTCATGGATCGCGCCACCACCCGCAAACTGATACAGAGCAGTGCTATTAATTATGTCGCCTTTACCGGCTCCCCCAAGGGAGGGGCTGAGATTGAGGTGGCGGCCGCCGGTCGCTTTATCGACATTGGCCTTGAGCTCGGCGGCAAAGACCCTGCTTATGTGCGCAGCGATGCTAACCTCAACCACGCCATTGAAAGCTTAGTCGATGGGACGTTCTTCAACTCGGGGCAGTCTTGCTGCGGCATTGAACGCATCTACGTTCATAAATCTCAATACAGACGCTTTTGCGACGGCTTCATCGCACTCACAAAGGAATACCGCCTTGGCGACCCACTGCAGCCAGACACCACCTTGGGGCCGATGGTGACGGCCACTGCCGCTAACCACGTGCGTCAGCAGATCGATGATGCGGTTCAGCAAGGTGCCCGCGCGACGATTGATGAAAAGCGCTTTCCGGCAAGCCGTGCCAACAGCGCCTACCTCGCGCCACAGGTGTTGCTGGATGTTGATCATTCGATGTCAGTCATGCGCGATGAAAGCTTTGGGCCAGTGGTCGGCATCATGCAGGTCGATAGCGATGAACAGGCGGTTGAGCTGATGAACGACTCCTCCTTCGGCCTGACCGCGTCGATCTGGACAGCCTCACGCGAAACTGCGCTGGCACTCGGCGCACAACTACAAACAGGCACCTGTTTCATGAACCGCTGCGACTACTTGGATCCAGCACTCGCCTGGAGCGGCGTTAAAAACTCCGGTAAAGGGTGTTCACTTTCAGAGCTTGCTTATGAGCGACTCACCCAGCCCAAATCATTTCACCTCTGCCGATAAAGCGATCATGACCCCACCTCACGGCAACTGGAACTACCCCACGACTATCTGGTTCGGCTGCGGCCGCAATGATGAACTCCCTGCGGCCTGTCGGGCACTGGGCATGCAGCGCCCTCTTCTAGTCACCGACAAAGGGCTGACTAAACTACCGATGGTTAGCCAGGCGATCGCCTATAACCAAAATGCGGGCATTCCTACCGGGCTTTTTTTCGATGTAAAACCAAACCCCAGTAGCAACAACATTAGCCAAGGCGTTGCCCACTACCATAAAGACGGCCATGACGGCATCATCGCGCTCGGTGGCGGCAGCGCGCTGGATGCAGGCAAAGCGATTGCATTAATGGTCGGGCAACAGCGCCCACTGTGGGATTTTGAAGATGTCGGCGACCACTGGCAACGTGCTGATAGCGATGGCATTGCACCGATCATTGCCCTGCCCACCACCGCAGGCACCGGTTCTGAAGTGGGGCGCGCATCGCTGATCATCGACGAGGCGCACCACAGCAAAAAGATCATCTTCCACCCAAAAATGCTGCCCAGCATTGTCATCGCAGATCCGCAACTCACGGTTGGCCTGCCCGCCAACATCACCGCCGCCACGGGCATGGATGCGCTTTCACACAACCTAGAAGCCTACTGCGCCCCCGGCTACCACCCAATGGCCGACGGCATTGCATTGGAAGGAATGCGCCTAGTCAAAGAGTGGCTCGCCACCGCCTGCGAAACACCGCTCAACCTCGAGGCGCGCAGCCAGATGATGGCCGCCTCCACCATGGGTGCCACCGCCTTTCAGAAAGGGCTCGGGGCGATGCACGCCTTAGCCCACCCACTAGGGGCGATTTATGATGCACACCACGGCCTGCTTAACGCCATTTTAATGCCCTACGTGCTGCTTAAAAACCACGCGGCTATCGATGCCAAAATGAGCCAACTCGCCAACGCACTCGCCCTTGATGGTAATGGTTTTGACGCTGTATTCTCTTATATCATCGCACTGCGCAAGCAAGTCGGCATCCCCAACAACCTGCAAGCTATCGGCATTGATGAGGCACGTATCGATGAAATTGCCGCGCAGGCACTGCAAGACCCCTCTGCAGGAGGCAACCCCATTCAGTTTACCCAACCGCAATATGCTGAGCTGCTGCACGATGCAATCAGCGGCAAGCTGGATATTTAAAACGACGCGCTACCATTTTCCGCCGCCCAACGAGTGACCTACAGGTAACCCCCAAAACCCCGAACATCACCTGAGCCACAGCTCAACTTCCACCACCCAAATTCGCCCTTTCACCACTATAGTTTTGATGATATTTGCCGATTCATCACTACATAAGCACTTCAATTGAAAAGCGATTACATGCTGAAAATATTAAACCTATTTTCCAAAAAGCCTTCCACCACCCACCCCTCGACTGAGCTGAGGGTGGTGCTAGACAGCCTTAAACTTCGCAAACTGCTTACCTATTTCCCCATTGGCGATAACCTTAAATACTTCCCTGCATACCGCGAGGAAATCACCCTCGACGCCATTATCATCGCCTACATGATTAATGGCGAAATTATCTATTCAAATAATGAAGTCAGCTATAACGAAAATGGTGAATTATGCTTAAGCGGGGTATCCCACCATGAGGTCAGCAGTTTTGCCATTCTTATCCCCTCAACCATTCGCAATGAAGCGGCACTCGACTATCAACAAAAAGAGATTCTTGAAAAGAGTGGCGGCTTTGCGAAGGGCAATAGCATCACATTGATTGGCCAGCAAAAAGATGGTGAAATCCCAATCATTGACACCGTCGTTACAAGAAATGCGCGTCTCAAAGAGGGGTATTTTGATGACACCCCTGTGGTTGTACTCAATGTAGACCCGGCCCTGCTAGAACTTAAGGACCAGCGCACTCAAGCTAGACTCGCGGCAAAAATAGCGGGGTTAGTCCAGACCAAACTCTATAGCGAACCGAACCACTGCACTATTGTCGATTTTTCAGGACACACCACCAAAATTAGCTGCGACAGTAATGAACTGATCCCGTTGAGCTGTAAAACAGGTGAA
>JALSHQ010000376.1 GCA_026982145.1 Gammaproteobacteria bacterium
GACCCATTAAACCCCTACTGCCACGAAGAAACTGTGTACTACTGCTCTGCCTACCTCTTTTTTTATCCCTAAGTTCAACGACCACCACAGCCGATGAATGGGTTTACACGATGCAGAGTGGGGATAACTTGTGGGATCTCAGCAAAGAACATCTGAACGATAGCGACAACTGGCTCAAGCTGCAGAAACTGAATAACATTACCGACCCTAAACGCATTCCGCCCGGCACCCCAATACATTTTCCACTGGCATGGCTCAAGATTAAACCGGCTCCGGTGCGCATTCTCGAATTCGTGGGCGAAGTAAGTGCAACATCATCTCTGACTGGTGTCGCAATTATTCTTAAACCGGGCATCACACTCACCTCGGGCGATGAGATTCATACCGGCGCTAACGGCAACGCCCTACTGGAATTTCTAGACCGCTCTCAGCTATTGCTACAAAAAAATAGCCACCTGATGATTGAAAGGCAAAATCGCTATGGCAGCTCCGGCGTCATGGACACGCGTATACGCCTGCTTCGTGGGCGCGTAGAGACACGGGTCACCCCCGTGCAAAGAAATGGCACCCGCTTTGAAATCCACACACCTGCAGCCATCACTGGCGTGCGTGGTACTAATTTCAGGGTGGCCATGGCGCATGATCTAAACATTGGCAGAACGGAAGTCACCCACGGAAAAGTCGCAGTCAGTGGCAGTACAGGAAAAGCCGTTTCTGTGCCCGAAAATTCTGGCACCGTAATCACAGTGGGGCAGCCTCCATCGCCACCCAAACCGCTACTGCCAGCGCCCGATTTATCGCTATTACCAACCCATACCACGCGCTTTCCGTTAATATTTGAGTGGCCAGCGATTGATGGTGCTGAACTTTACCGCGCACAAATCGGCCATGGCTCATCAGCAGGTGCTTTGCTGGTCGATGAGGCCGGGCTGTTGAAGCCGCAACTTAACCCCATTGCGCTTCCTGATGGCGACTACTTGTTGCGCGTGCGTGCGATCGATAGCGATGGGCTGGAAGGGTTAAACACCGCCCACACATTCAAGCTTGTTGTGCCCATTGAACCACCGCAACTAACATCGCCCCCCGCCCACGCCTCAATGCAAAAACAGCCCCCAAGTTTTCACTGGGAGATGGCAGAAAACAGTGCCGCCTTTCATTTTCAGCTTTCAGCCAGCAGGGATTTTTCAACGCTGCTGATCGACATCCCCGAGCAACAAGGCACTCAGCTGAACTTAGAAAATACGCTTGAAGCTGGTGACTACTACTGGCGCGTTGCCAGCCGCACAACCTTTGGTAAACAGAGCGCTTTCAGCCCGGTACAACAATTCAGCCTGCAACCTCAATCTCAATCTCACCCGACATGGGTGCTGTTCTTTATTCCGCTGCTGTTGCTACTATGACAACCGCGTCAAGATCACGCAGTCAGATTGAAAAAACGCTTATCTCGCTAGGGCTCATCACCCTCTCGCTCATTTTGGTCTATACACAGTGGCTGCAAAAATGGGATCACGTCATCTATGACACGCACCTAAAGCAGTGGTCTCACCCTGCGCCAGATGACATCGTGATTATCGCCATCGACAAACAGAGTCTTGCAAAATTTGGCCGCTGGCCTTGGTCGCGACAGATTCACGCCCGGTTAATCGACATCCTTCATCAAGCTGGCAGCAAAGCGGTTGCACTTAATATTATTTTTTCAGAGGCTGACCAATCAGATTTTCAGGCGGATATTTCATTGGCAAATGCACTGCGACAGCACGGCGGGGTGGTACTTCCTGTACTCGCGGAGCAAGATCACCTCAGCGCAAGGTTGACTGAAACGTTACCCATTCCAATGCTGGCTAACGCCGCAGCGCGTCTCGGCCATGTCGATATGGAACTTGATGAGGATGGCGTCAATCGCCATATATTTCTCAAAGCAGGTCTGGGCACACCTAAGTGGCCTCAGCTTGCGCTCGCGATGTTGGAAGTCGAAGCGAATAAGATCACGCAACCCGCTTTTGAACAGCGCAGCCCCGACCCAAACCCAAACTTGATTAAGCGCTGGGTGCGCGATCATAGCGCGCTGCTGCCCTATGCTGGCGCGCCCGGCCACTTTCAGCGAATCTCGTATGCTGACGTGCTACTGGGTAACGTGCCCGCGGAAACATTCCGCGACAAATTTGTACTGGTCGGTGCTACCGCCGCCGGGCTGGGTGACTCATTACCCACCCCTGTTTCTGGCTTCGGCCAAGCAATGCCCGGGGTCGAAATTCATGCCAATGTGCTCGACAGCTTACGCCGTAACGCACTCGTACAGACACTTAGCCTTCCTTGGCAGATGCTATTAACAGCGATTTTAGTGCTTTCCAGCCTATTTTTATATTCACGCCTCCCCCCGGGCGGGGCGCTATTGGTCATCATCGGTCTACTCATTTTGCCAGTCGCTATCAGTATTATGCTTTTACGAAGTCAACTCATATGGTTCCCCCCTTCTGCGGCGCTACTTGGCCTCGGCCTCAGCTACCCTTTATGGAGTTGGCGTCGTTTGGTTGGCGCGACACGTCTGTTGCTGGCACAAAAAGAGCGCGCCCAAGTAACACTGCACTCCATCGGTGATGCCGTAATTGCCACCGACGCCGAAGGGGTTGTGGAATACATCAACCCTGCCGCAGAGTCACTCACCGGGTGGACGGGAGAAGAGGCGCAAGGGCGATCAATCAACACACTGTTTCATGTCATCAATGAACAGAACCGTGAAGATATCAGCTACCCGGTCTCCCGCTGCTTGCAGTTAGGTTGCAGCATCGCTTACCCCGATCACAGCGCTGTGGTTAACCGCAATGAACGTGACGAACGCGCGATCCGTGCCACCGCATCCCCTATCCGTAACCAGAAAGGCGAAGTACTCGGCGCGGTCATCGTCTTCAACGATGTCACTGAAACACGACGCATGGCACAACAGATGGAGTACCAAGCTACGCACGATGCACTCACCACACTGCCCAACCGAGTCTTGCTGCAGGTGCAATTACAAGGGGCGATAGATCGTGCGTTGCGTAGCGGGTTACAGCTTGTTTTGCTCTTTGTTGACTTGGATCGTTTTAAATCTGTCAATGATGGCCTTGGCCACTCCGCTGGGGATGCGCTGTTAAAAGCCGCTGGTATGCGGCTCAAGGATAGCAGCCGCAAGATTGATATGGTCGCACGCTTTGGTGGTGATGAGTTCGTCATCGTGCTGGAAAACACCCACCATGAAACTCAGATAACCTCAATCGCCAAAAAAGTGTGTAAAGCACTAGAAAAGCCCTACATGATTGAGGGTCGCGAATGTTTCATTACAGCCAGTATCGGCATCAGCCTCTTCCCCAAAGATGGGCAGGATGCAGAAGCTTTGTTAAAGAACGCCGATGCCGCGATGTATCAAGCTAAAGAGAAAGGACGTAACAACGCCCAGTATTACTCTCAAGAGATGAACACTCATGCCAAGAAACGGTTACTGTTAGAGCATGCATTACGCCATGCCATGGAACTTAACCAGTTGGTCTTGCATTACCAACCCCAAGTGGATCTCAGCACAGGAAAAGTGATGGGCGTTGAAGCCCTGTTACGCTGGCAGCACCCTCACCTCGGCCTCATCGCACCCGCTGAATTTATCTCGCTTGCAGAAGAGACAGGGCTGATTGTGCCCATTGGTGTGTGGGTCATGCAAACGGCCACGACCCAAGCCAAAGCTTGGCATAAGGAAGGGCTACCACAGTTGAGAGTTGCGGTTAACCTCTCCCCCCGCCAGTTCATAGAACATGGGATATCCAACATGATCGCCGACGTCTTGGAGCGGAGCAAGCTAGAACCCTGCTATCTGGAACTTGAAATTACAGAAAACCTCATCATGAAAGACTTGGAAAACAGTGTTGCGACACTGCAAGTGCTCAAGTCAATGGGCGTGCAGCTGGCCATCGATGATTTTGGTACGGGGTACTCCTCATTGAGTTATCTGAAGCGCTTCCCCATCGACCGTTTAAAAATCGATCAATCATTCGTTCGTGATATCGCCACCAACCCGGACGATGCAGCCATCACGCTAGCCATCATCGCGATGGCGCACAGCATGAAGCTCAAGGTTATCGCCGAGGGTGTTGAAACAGAAGCGCAATTTGACTATCTCAAATCACACGCTTGCGATGAAATGCAAGGCTATTATTTTAGCCAGCCGCTTCCCGCTGAAAAAATAGCGTCCCTACTAAAATCGCAATAAATAATGGTGTGCCAGCAACCCATTTAAATTCACGCATAGATTAACGGAAATTTTGCGGCTCGCTTTCAGAAGCAGAAAAGTGTGACGTTTATCAAAAACAATCAGCAATAGAGCGCTTTTATCTACTCCATAAACCCTTTATCATATGAACTTCCCCGCGTAAGACAGGATTGAAAGATGATTAAAAGACTTTTAAAGTGCTCAATGTTCGCCGCAGTCGGCGCGATACTCGCCTTTTCAGCAACCGCTAATGCCAGTGGTAAAGTTGAAGTCACCATGACCACCAATATGGGTGTGATTTCAATCGTCCTCGATGCTGACAAAGCGCCCGTTACCGTAGAAAATTTTTTGCGCTATGTTGACGAGGGTTATTACGACGGCACGATCTTCCATCGTGTGATTCCTGACTTCATGATTCAAGGGGGCGGTTTTGATAAAAACTATGACAAAAAACCAACCCACGATACGGTCAAAAATGAAGCGGACAACGGTCTGAGCAATGTTCGTGGCACCATCGCAATGGCACGTACTAATGCACCGCACTCTGCCAGCTCACAATTTTTTATCAATGTAAAAGACAACCATTTTCTTGACCACACCGCAAAAAATTCACGCGGGTGGGGCTACACTGTTTTTGGTGAGGTCACAAAAGGGATGAAAGTGGTCGATAAAATCCAACAGGTAAGAACAGGGCGCGGTGGCCCCTTCCCCACCGATGTACCGAAGAAAATGGTTGTCATTGAAAAAGTAGAACGCCTGATCGCCAAATAAAAATAGCAAAACCTATCCGTTAATGGCGACCCTCTTCATCTCAGATTTGCACCTCTGTGCAAGTCGCCCTGCAATCACCCGGCTGTTTATTGAGTTCCTGCAACAACGCTTGCAGCCGGGTGACACCCTTTACATTCTGGGCGATCTTTTTGAAGCGTGGCTGGGGGATGATGCTGTTGATGAACAAACCCAGACCGTTATCAACGCGCTACAACAGCTGCATCAAAAACAGACTCCGGTTTATATCATGCATGGCAATCGCGACTTTTTACTGGGCACTCAATTTGCCAGCGCCACGGGGGCAACATTGATTGATGACCCTTACGTGATCAAGCTCGGCGATAAAAAAATATTATTGATGCACGGCGACACTCTCTGTACTGATGATGTCGATTATCAAGCCTTTCGCCTGCAAATACGCAGCCCTCAATTTTGCAATGAATTCTTGAGCCACCCGATCGAAAAACGCATTGCGATTGCGAGCCAGTTTCGTGAAGAGAGCCGCAGCCGGTCAAAAGAGAAAAGCGCTGAAATTATGGATGTCAATCACGCCACCGTCGATGCCGTGATGAAACAGCATGGCGTGCTGCACCTTATTCACGGCCACACACATCGCCCTGCTCAGCACCATTTTCAACTCGACAATGAAGAAGCTGAGCGAACTGTGCTGGGCGACTGGTATCACCACGGCTCTGTTTTACGCTATAACGGCACTTTTACCCTCGCAACGCTCCCACTGTAAGCGCCACACATGCGCCAAAAACCATCCGCATGAACCTGAATTATGCAATAATAGCCGCCCCTTAAAACAGACCCGTATACGCACCACCCCGGAAGTCCGATGAGTACAATCACCCCATTTTCACCCCCCCTACCCCCGCATTGTAAAGAGGGTAAAACCACCACTATCCAATGGGGAAAGCTCTACGGTAATAGCTTGAGCCTTGCGATTAGTAGCGCTGCACAAAAACACGACGGCCCATTGATGGTGGTCACCAGCGACATTCAAGGCGAAGAGGCGCTGGCACAGACGCTTGAGTTTTACCTCGGCAACCATCCTGAAATACCGGTTTCTATTTTTCCGGATCGTGAAACACTGCCATACGACCACTTTTCACCGCATCAGGATATTATTTCAGACCGGCTGGGCGTGCTGCACCAATTGCCGCTAATGAAACGTGGCATCATCATTGTGCCGGTCAGCACAATGATGCACCAGCTACCCCCCCGCCACTACCTCGAGTCCAACACGTTGATGCTCGATGTGGGACAGCAACTCAACATCGAGCAGATGCGCGCTCGCCTTGATAGCAGCGGTTATCGCTATGTTTCACAAGTGATGGAGCATGGCGAATTTACAGTGAGAGGGGGGCTGTTTGACCTCTTTCCAATGGGTTGCAAAACACCCTTTCGCATCGACCTGTTTGACGATGAGATTGAAACCATTCGTACCTTTGACCCTGAAAGTCAGCGCACACTTGAAAATATCGACAAAGTTCGCTTGATGCCTGCACGTGAATTTCCACTCAGTGAAGATGGCATCACCCACTTTCGCCAACAGTACCGCACGCAGTTTGAGGGTAATCCACAAGAGAGCGTCATCTACCGTGATGTCTCACAAGGGTACGCGCCCGCGGGTATCGAGTATTACTTACCGCTCTTTTTTGAACAGACACAAACACTGTTCGACTATCTGCCCAATAACACCCTCATCATCACCACGCATGGCGTCGCTGATGCCGCCGCACAGTTCAAACATGAGAGCAGTGCGCGTTATGAATCTGGCCGTCACGATCTTGAACGCCCACTACTGCCACCCAATAAATTATTTATTGACCCTCAGCAGTTAACTGAGCAGCTGCAAACACGCAATAATATCCAACTCAACCTAAATCCATTAGCACACGCTGACAACACTGAAAATAGCTACAACTTCGCCACCACTGCACCGCCAAAACTCAGCTTGCCCCCTCGTTCGCCTCACCCATTAGAGCCACTCATTACATTTCTTGACCAGTTCAAAGGACGCGTGCTCATCACGGCTGAAACTACCGGACGGCGCGAAACGCTGCTGGAGATGTTCCGCGACAATGAACGCTACCCTAGGCAACTCAACAGTTGGGCTGAGTTTATTCAAGACGATGCGCCACTGGCGATCACCGTAGCCCCTCTCGATGAAGGGATGATGCTAGAAGAGAGCACTGATGGCACCGGCAAGCTCGCCATCATTAGCGAGTCGCAACTCTTTGGAGAGCAGGTGATGCAACGTCGCCGCCGAAAAAAGCGGGGGCGCGATATTGAGGCGGTGGTTAAAAACCTGACTGAGCTCACCATCGGCTCACCCGTGGTACACGAAGAGCACGGCGTGGGGCGGTATCTCGGTTTGCAAACACTCGATACAGGCGGGCATATTAATGAGTACCTGATGCTTGAATATGCGGGTGGCGATAAGCTCTATGTGCCTGTTTCATCACTGCACCTGATCAGCCGTTATGCTGGCGTCTCCGAAGAGCGATCACCGTTGCACCGCCTCGGCACTGAAGCGTGGTCCAAAGCCAAGCGCAAGGCGGCTGAGCGTGCCCATGATGTGGCGGCAGAACTGTTGGATATTTACGCACGACGCGCCGCCCGTAAGGGGCATGCTTTTCCTTCAATCGACGATCAATACGCTGCCTTTGCCGCCGCCTTCCCTTTTGAAGAGACGCCGGATCAACAACAGGCAATTGAAGCGTTGATTGCAGACATGACCAGCGATAAGCCGATGGACCGCCTCATCTGCGGTGACGTTGGCTTTGGCAAAACAGAGGTCGCCATGCGCGCCGCTTTTGTTGCCGTGCAAGGCGGTGCTCAAGTCGCAGTGCTGGTACCCACAACACTGCTCGCTCAGCAACATTACCAAAATTTTAAAGACCGCTTTGCCGACTGGCCGGTACAGGTTGAAGTGTTATCGCGCTTTAAAACAAAAAAACAGACCGATGCAGCGCTCAAAAAAATTGAAGCGGGTCAGGTTGATGTTGTTGTCGGCACACATAAGCTGATTAGCGGTAACATAAAATTCGGCAACCTTGGCCTCTTTATCATCGATGAAGAGCACCGCTTTGGTGTTAAGCAGAAAGAGCAACTGAAGTCACTGCGCAGCGATGTGGATACTTTAAGCCTGACCGCCACGCCAATTCCCCGCTCACTGAATATGGCACTCACCGGGATTCATGATCTATCGATCATCGCCACCCCGCCGCTGCGTCGCATTGCCATCAAAACTTTTGTACGCGAGTGGAACGACACGCTGATTCGTGAAGCTTCGCTACGCGAGATTCGCCGTGGCGGACAACTTTATTTTCTACACAATGAAGTGCGCACGATCGAAAAAATAACCGAAACACTTAAGAAACTCATCCCTGAGGCAGAAATTCGCTTCGCGCACGGGCAGATGAACGAACGTGAGCTGGAGCAGATCATGCTCGACTTTTATCATCAGCGTTTTAATGTGCTGGTCAGCACCACCATCATCGAAAGTGGCATCGATGTACCCAATGCCAACACCATCATTATGAACCGGGCAGATAAACTCGGCATTGCGCAGCTCTATCAACTGCGTGGCCGCGTCGGTCGTTCACACCACCAAGCTTACGCTTACCTGATCACCCCGCCCAAAAATAGCATGACCAAAGATGCCGAGAAACGGCTTGAAGCGATCGAGTCGATTGAAGAGCTGGGCGCAGGCTTTACGCTCGCCACTCACGACCTTGAAATTCGTGGTGCCGGTGAGTTTTTGGGGGACGAGCAGAGCGGCCATATTCAGGAGATCGGTTTTTCAATGTATACCGACCTGCTAGACCGTGCCGTCGCCGCACTCAAAGCAGGCCAGCAACCTGAGCTATTACTGCCACTACAGAGTGGCTCGGAAGTTGACCTTGGCGTACCTGCGCTGCTACCAGAAGATTATCTGCCCGATGTTCACAGCCGATTGGTGCTCTATAAACGCATCGCCAATGCAAAAGATGGCGCAGAGCTGCGCGAACTTCAGGTAGAGATGATTGACCGTTTTGGGCTGCTGCCAGAGCCTGCTAAAAACTTGATCACCGTAACAGAATTGAAATTGAATGCAGCACACATCGGAGTGCGAAAAATTGAAGCCGCAGCACACGGCGGTCGCATTGTTTTTGGTGAGCAACCCAATATTGACCCGATGAAGATCATCAATCTGATGCAGCGTAAGCCCAACACTTACAAGCTAGATGGGCAGGAGAAACTACGTTTCACAATGTCGCTACCCAAGCTTCAAGATCGCATTGATGCAG
>JALSHQ010000377.1 GCA_026982145.1 Gammaproteobacteria bacterium
TGTGATCTAAAATGTTCAGCTTCAAGGCGCGAATCGCACGTAATAGCGGGCTATTGCGAAGATTTGCAACGTAGAAGATGGATATTTTAGGCGCAAGACACGAGTTCATGAATAAATCAGAGGTTCCCTAAAGGAAATAGTCCAGATTCGTCCCCCGTGGCTCACCACCAAGCCCCTGAGCAACGTCACTAAAAGCACCTTCCAACTGCTGATGACGGCTCTTCACCTGCTCGTCACGTTTGTCCAGATCAATGGCTGTTTTATCCTGCGGCTCATCAGTGGATGGCAGTGAACTCTCGCCTACTAAAACTGAGGCTTGAGCCCGCTCTACTGTTGTGGATACCCTCTCGTCATCACGCTGCTGGGATCCCACTTCCACGCGTGCATGCTCCGTTTCTGTCACCGCCGCCCGCAACTGACTAGCCGGTTCAACAGCGCTCTGCACAGCAATGCGGGACGCTGTAATCTCGCCCGTTGTGGCGTGAAAATTATCGATGTTGGCGCCGCGCAGGTCACCCTCAAGACCGCGCTCAACAGCGCTAAATACATTCTCAAGAAGTTGTTGCCGAAGCTGCGTCTGCGCACCTCGGGTATCAACCACTGGGGCAGCCACCACTTCACCTTGCTTGGTTGTCGCTGCTTCACCCGACGTAGCACCCGGCCCATCACCTTCAATCGTTATGCTCTTCCCTTCTTCCTGCCCAGCCACCGCCCCTTCAGTAGAATCAGGTGAAGCTTCATCAGCGCGCTGTTGGCTAAGTTCTGCCCGCGCCATCTGCCCCATCGCACTTGCTGCTGCCGCCACTTGGCGATCTTGTGTTGATGGCTCCGCAGGCGCAAGTGCCGCACGTTGAAGCAGTTCCGCTGCACGTAATGTCGCCTCAGGATCACCGCGCACTGGTGAGGTATCGACCCCGACCTCTCCGCCTGTTGCATAACGTTTTCCATTCGGCCCTTCGGTATAGCTAAAACTTGCACCACTAGTGGCACGGCTTCCGGCAGCTGAGAGGTGCGCCTGCTCATGCGCTCGTACCTCTCGGTCTCGCTGCGCTAGGCTTTCAACCTCACGTTGCTCATCTCGGCTCAACAATTCACTATTCGCAACTTTTGCTTGCCCGGGGTTGCCGTGCCCGCCATCTACTTCATTCTGCTTTGCGCTGAATTTCGGGTCTTGAGCACCGTTACTCTGGCTACTTTCACCGGCTTGCTGCACCACTCGAACATCAGGTATCGGGGCGACATTACGACTCTGCAACACCGTGCTTTCAGGTGATGAGTCTGGGGATTTCTGCGGCCGAATAATATCGCTATTAAGTGTCGGCAGCTGTGGTGAGTATGAATTTATGACCATAAGTTTAAACAGATAGCGCGCGGTAATATGATGAAATTGAAACGCGCGTACTGTCTACTATATATATCGGCAGATCATCTCGCCTTTATGAAGCAGGCAAAAAAACAATATTGACTGAATATCAATCCCTTAGCATCGACCGCACAAAGTAGTTGACAATATGGTCATATTGCCACATGATTAACAGCATGAAGCAGATTCCTAAAGAAAACGTGCAAGCGGCCAGTGAGGGGCTAAAAGCGATCGCTCACGAGCTAAGGCTTAGCGTGCTATGCCTTCTACTCGATGGGCCGATGACTGTAAGTGCGCTATTGGAGGCCACTGGCGCTGAGCAAACTAACCTCTCTAAACATCTTTCAAAGATGCGCATGATGGGGCTGCTCGAGACTGAAAAACAAGGGAATTTCATACAGTACCGCATTGCAAACCAGAACTGGGGAGATGTTATTCATGCCCTTAAAAAAATCTATTGCCCTGACTAAAGAAGGAAGCACCGATGAGTAATATTGCATCTAAAGCACTAAATCAAAAGATCACTCAAGGGAAGCATCATCATTTGATCGATGTTCGCACCGCGCCAGAATTCAATTCTGAGTGCATTGATGCTAAGTGCCAAAACATTCCGTTAGACAAAATCAGCACGCTCAATCTACCCAGAGAGAGTGAAATCATTCTGGTATGCGCCTCCGGCAACAGAAGCACGCGCGCCAGAGATACGCTTGCTGAGCAGGGCTATACCAATGTCTATAGCCTTGATGGCGGGCTTGCAAATTGGAAGGCCAATAAGCTGCCGACTAAGCGTGTTGAAGGGGTGCTGCCCATTATGCGACAAGTACAAATCGCAGCTGGAATATTGGTATTGATCGGTTCGCTTGGCTCCCTCGTGATTACCCCGGCGCTTATCTGGCTTACAGTATTCGTCGGAGCCGGGCTCACTTTTGCTGGCCTTTCTGGCTGGTGCGGCATGGCACTGTTGCTTGGAAAAATGCCATGGAATAAAAAACTACAGGAGTGCTCATCATGATTTTACGCCAACTATTTGACCACGAGACTTACACATACACCTATCTCATTGCAGATGAGGAAAGCCGCGAGGCAGTCATCATCGACCCCGTAAAAGAGCAGTTATCACGTGATTTAAAGTTGATCAAAGAACTGGGGTTGTCACTGCGCTATGCCGTTGACACGCATGTACACGCGGATCACATCACTTCAGCCGGCGACCTGCGCGAAGCAACGGGATGCAAAACTGGCGTGGGTGCTGGCGGCGATGTCTCCTGCGCTGACCTTGCGCTTAAAGATAATGATGAGATTCACTTTGGCAGCCATACATTGCAGGTGATCACCACGCCCGGCCATACCAACAGCTGCTTAAGCTTTCACATAAACAACATCGTGTTTAGCGGTGATGCACTTTTTATCCGCGGCACCGGGCGTACCGATTTTCAGCAGGGGGATGCGGGTACACTCTACGATTCGATCACCCAGAAACTCTACACGTTGCCTGATGAAACGCTTGTTTATCCGGGGCATGATTATCGTGGCAATACGGTCTCTACCATCGGCGAAGAGAAGCAGTTCAATCCACGCATGACACATTCACGTGAGCAGTTTATTGAGCAGATGGCTGCACTTGACCTGCCCAACCCTAAAAAGATCATGGAGGCAGTACCGGCCAACCTCGCCTGCGGACAGGGATAGCCGATGTCTCTGCTGCTCTGGCCACTCGCCTTTGTAGTCGGCATTATTCTCGCGCTGTTTGGCGCGGGCGGCGGCATGACGACCGTGCCGCTATTGGTCTACTTTGGCGATATCCCACTCAAAGAAGCGGTAGCGATGAGCCTTTGGGTGGTGGCCGCCGTCAGCCTGACGGCCGTGATCCACCAGCGCGCATGGAAAGTGCTACATATAAAGCTATTGATCACCTTTGGTATCAGTGGCATCGTCGGCAGCTTGGCGGGTGCAAACATCGGCATTATGATGTCGGAGCAGCTACAGTCGATATTCTTTGCTTCACTGCTGGTCATCGTCTCCATCTGGTTAATCATAAAAAAAGCAGACCCTTCTCCCACCCATATTAAAAAACGCTTCAACTACCTGCTCGCCGCAGCAGCCGGCACTACTATCGGAATTCTCACCGGCATTCTAGGTGTGGGCGGAGGGTTCCTGCTGGTACCCGCATTGATCTGGCTGGGGGTCTCTAGAATGCCGGTCACGGTCGCTCATTCATTAGTACTGATCATCCTTAACTCAGTGGTCGCGGGCGCAAGTTATGCCACTTCAATTGAAATAGATATTATGCTCACCTTTGGTGTCGTCATTGCCGCCAGCCTCGGTGCCATTGCGGGCGGCATGTTACTCAAAAAGATCCCGCACAAACATATGCAGAAAATATTTGCTTACGCACTGTTGATCCTCGGGATTGCGATGGCTGCAGGCAACTTCTCGTAAAACAGGCTCACTATTTTAGTTACCCCTGCAGTTGGGCTATGATCGGGAGATAACAATAACCGATGGTAAACCTATTCAATGATGACCCAGCGCGTTCAACGACTGATACTACTACTGCTGCTTGCCTATGCCATCGCACCCGCAGCTCATGCTGGCAGCACCATCCACCATGCGCTGAACGTGACCCTTGACCCCGCAACATCCACCATTGTCGCGCACGATACCATCACCCTGCCCGCCGCTTTAGCAAACCAACCCTACTTTGATTTTCTGCTGCATAAAGGGCTTGAGCCTCAATCCACCACTCACACCATCACCCCCATCGCCACCCCCAGCAACTCGATACAACACCACTATCGCGTCCGCCTAACAGCAGATAACCGCCCCATCACCCTGAACTACAGCGGCATCATCCACCACCCCATCAGCGCCCAAGGGGAGCAGCATGCACGCGGTTTCAAAGAGACGCCGGGGCTGATCGATCCAGCGGGTGTTTTTCTTGCTGGTTCGACATTGTGGTATCCCGTTGCGCCCGATCAACTGGTCAACTTCACACTGACGATCACAACTCCGGCGGGCTGGACAGCCATCAGCCAAGGCAAGCGTAACCATGATAAAAGCAACACGCTGCAGCACACAGTCACCTGGCAAGAAGCGCACCCTCAGGATGACATTTTCATTATCGCTAATCGCTATCATGAGTACAGCCAGCCAGCAGGCGCAACACAAGCCATGGTGTTTCTGCGTGAAGCAGATAGCGCGCTCGCTCAGCGATACCTCGACACCACTGCGCAGTATCTGGCGATGTACAATAAGCTGATTGGCCCCTACCCCTACCAAAAGTTTGCGATGGTGGAAAACTTCTGGGACACCGGCTACGGCATGCCGTCGTTCACCCTGCTCGGCCCACGCATTATTCGCTTTCCGTTTATTCTTCACTCATCATTTCCCCATGAAATTTTGCATAACTGGTGGGGCAATGGTGTCTTCGTCGATTACGCGCAGGGTAACTGGGCAGAAGGGCTCACCACCTACCTTGCCGACCACCTCATTGCAGAGCAGCAGGGGCGAGGCATCAGCTATCGCCGCAATACGCTGCAACGCTACAGCGATTTTGTCAGTGAGGGACGAGACTTTCCGCTGAGCCAATTCCGCTCACGCCACAGCTCTGCCACTGAGGCGGTCGGCTACGGCAAAACGCTGATGCTATTTCACATGCTGCGCCAGCAACTCGGTGAGCAAGACTTTACTCGCTCGCTGGCTCAACTCTACCGCCAGCAGAAGTTCAAGATCACGAGCTTCAGCGATGTCGAAGCGGTCTTCAGCCACACCAGCGGCACTGATCTCGCCCCGTTTTTTGAACAGTGGGTCACACGTAGCGGCGCACCGCGCCTGCAACTTACAGCCGCAACGCTCCCCCGCAGCAAAGAGGGCATCTTTCAACTTAATGCTACACTGACGCAGCGACAGCCCGGCACCCCTTTTCAGTTGGCAATCCCACTGATGGTCTTCCTTGAAGGGCAGCGTGAGCCACACACCGAAACCGTATTGATGAATTCATCGCAAGTGGATATTTCACTTGCATTTAAGCGCCGCCCACTGCGCATTGAGGTTGACCCGATGTTTGACCTCTTCCGTCGGCTCGATGATAAAGAGATCCCGGCCGCGCTCTCTCAAGGGTTCGGAGCTGAACAGGTTTTAATGCTACTGCCATCAAAAGCTGACAAAGCACTGCTCAATGAATATCGCAACATGGCCAACGCATGGGCGCGCTCGCAGCCCGGCCACTGGCAAGTCAAACTCGATAGTGACTTTGATGCGCTGCCGAGTGACCGTGCTGTCTGGGTTCTCGGCTGGAACAACCGCTTTAGCGGCGTAATACAAGGAGCACTGAAAATAGAGGGAGTAGTATTTAACAGTGACCAGATCATCATCAAAGAACAGGCAGTGCCTCTTGCCAACCACTCGGCAGTGCTCACCGCACGTCACCCTCAAAATAGCGCTGCAACGCTCGTATGGCTCGCCACCCACCGCGCAGAAGCGGTGACTGCCCTTGCGCGAAAGCTGCCGCACTACCGTAAATATAGCTACCTTGTATTTGAGGGTGACAACGGCCGCAATATCGCCAAAGGGCAATGGCGTGTGTTGAACTCGCCGATGAGCCTGAATTTTGAGTACCACGACAAACCTGAGCGCGGCGGCTTCAAATTAACCCCCGCCCCAGCACTCATTCAGCGGCAACCCGCCACGTAACCGCTGAATAACCGCGTGAAAGTTACAACGGAAAGCTTTATCATTAACGATAGGGAGCGGGTTAGATTTTTAACCGCTTGTTAGCAGCCTTAAGAGATATTTTCAGACCATGAATGCAACCAATAATGTAGAACTCATTAAAAACTCCCCATTAGGCAAAGACCTCAGCGAAGCACATTGCACCACGCTCGCCGCCATCATTGAGGTGCGCAGTCTTAAAAAGGGTGATGAGCTGCTCTCTGAAGGGCATGTTGATCACACCCTCTATGTGCCGATCAGTGGCAAAATCTCTGTCGTCAAAAATGCAGGTGGTGGGCAGGAAGAGCAGCTACACGTGCTTGTACCGGGCGAACTGGCGGGTGCGATGGGTTTTCTTGACGGAAAAGAGCACAGCGCCACACTGCGCGCGCTCACCGACACACAGGTGTTCTGCATCGAACAGTCAAAATTTGAGAAGTTGCTCTCATCAGAACCCACTATCGTTTATGAAGTGATGCGTTCAATTGTGCGTGACATTCACGGCATCGTTAAAAATATGAACAACAGCCATGTTGAACTCTCAAACTATATCAACAAACAGCACGGCCGCTATTAATCCCCAGCTGCTCAGACCTCTGGCCATCGCGCTTCTGCTCGTTGACCACGTCACTACTGCTTCTGCCGATGTTCCAAACGAGCAGCGGCATGAAATAGAACATCTGCTTAATTTTATTGCCAACACCCCCTGCACTATCAATCGTAACGGCTCACTACACAGCGGGGAAGATGCGTTAGCACACATCAAAAAGAAGCGAGCCTATTTCCAAAATAAGATCACCTCTACTGAACTATTTATTGAGTACTCTGCAAGCAAGAGCACGTTGAGTGGCATGGTTTATACGGTGCAGTGCGAGGGTGAACAGCCCACCACAACAGCGCAATGGTTGCTGAGTGAGCTGGCACGCTATCGAACGCTGCGCTAGTAGGAAGCCACACCACCTAAACCCACCTAGCATCATCGTTAATGTTTCTTATCGCGTCGCCCAAGGAAACGTTTGTAACGTTTACGCTTATCTTGCTGGCGATCAGAGAGCACATTTTTTCGCCCTTTATAAGGGTTATCACTGGTTCTGAACTCGATCTTGATCGGAGTCCCTTCAAGCTTCAACGCTTTGCGGAAGGTCTTCTCCAAATAGCGCACATAACTATCGGGTACGCTTTCGGTCTGGTTGCCGTGAATCACAATCCTCGGTGGACGATGCCCCCCTTGGTGCGCGTAACGCAATTTAATGCGGCGCTGATGAACTGCCGGAGGCGAATGTGCTGCCACTGCCTCAACCAAAATCCGGGTCAGTTGCGGGGTTGATAACGCCATCTGCGCTGAGTGGTATGCACGCGCTACCGCCTTAAAGAGGGCATTAACACCGCGCCCTTTCAGTGCTGAGATAAAGTGAATTTCGGCGAAATCAATAAAGGCGAGACGGCGTTGCAACTCATCCTTAACACGCTGCTGGTCATACTCATCCATGCCGTCCCATTTATTGATGGCGATCACGAGTGCCTTACCGCTTTCGAGTACATAGCCCAGAATTTTGGTGTCCTGCTCTGAAATCCCACCCGCATGGGCATCGATCACAAGGATCGCCACATCCGCTTCACTGATGGCTTGCAGGGCTTTGATTGAGCTAAATTTCTCAACCATTTCGCTCACGCGGCTACGGCGACGCATGCCCGCAGTGTCGATTAAAATGTAGTCTTGTTTGCCATGCCGAAATGGGATACGAATACTGTCACGCGTGGTGCCGGGTCGGTCAAAGGCCAGCACCCGATCCTCTTTTAAAATGCGGTTAACGAGCGTCGATTTCCCCACATTAGGCCGCCCTGAAATGGCAACCTTAATGCTGCGCGGCGTGCCGTCCTCCTCTTCCTCTTCATCGGTTTCGATATGAAGCATGTTGTCGAACACTTCGCTGACCATATCCGACACGCCTTCACCATGTGCCGCTGAGATCACCACCGTGTGTGCATAGGCAAGCTCATAAAATTCACTGGTGATCAGGTCAACATCACGCCCTTCGGCCTTGTTAACGACGAGCATTAGCGGCTTACCGGTACGACGCAGGCGACCGGCAATGGTTTTATCCCCCGCCGAAAGACCCGCACGACCATCCACCAAAAATAACACGACATCGGCTTCTTCGATCGCGACCATCGCCTGATCCATCATCAAACCATCAATCCCCTTGGCCATATCACCCAAGCCTCCGGTATCGACAACGATATAGGGGTGTGGCCCAATCTTACCTTCACCGTAGTTGCGGTCACGCGTTAAACCGGGCATGTCTGCCACCAGCGCGTCACGGGTGCGTGTTAGGCGATTGAAGAGGGTGGATTTCCCCACATTAGGCAACCCCACGAGTGCGATAACTGGCTTCATGGTGCGTCCGTCCGAAGTGCTGTAATTGAGCCCAAGCGGCTCACTGCATAAAGGGTATCGTTCACCACAATTGGGGTTTGCACCACTGCAGCATCATCTAAAAGGCGCCGCATTACAAAGCTGCCATCATCGAATGAAAGCCAGTGCAGGTAACCTGCATAATCCCCTACTACTACCTTCCCGTCATGAATCACAGGAGCACTAAGGTCTCGCCTCATCAGTTTATTCTGTCGCCATAATGTTGCACCGGTGCGCCGATCTAACGCCATCACCTGCTCTTTATCATCTGTAATAAATAGTTGGCGCTCATTCAATGCGATGCCGCTATGAGCAGAAAATTCTCGCGCCCAAAGAATGCGCCCTGAAGTGGCATCAAGCGCCACCAGCCGGCCCTGAAATGCAACCGCGTACAACGTGCCGCCATCATAACGGAGCTCCGCATCAACATCGACCAGCCGCTCCAATTCTGAACGCCCTTTCGCTAACGCGATCACTTTCTCCCATAACAACTTGCCGTTACTCACCGATAGTGCCGCCACTTTTCCATTAGCAAAACCGGCAAATACGGTCTCATCAACCACTAGGGGGGCACCCACGCCGCGTAGGCTTAATGATGGCACTGTGGTTTCATAAACCCACAGACGCTCACCATTTTTTGCGTTGAGACCAAAAAGTTTGCCGTCATTGGTGCGTGCAACAATAACACCCTGCGATAGTTGTGGTGCGCTCACCACTTCACTGGAAAGTTCACTGCGCCACAACA